>JAAYVC010000001.1 GCA_012517375.1 bacterium
GTATCATCCAGTATCCTGAGTTCACCTTTGATTCCTGCATCCATGACAGTCGTTATTCCCATACAAAGGAACAACATAATTGTTCCGATGATGGTGTCATGTTTTTGAAGTTTTTTTTGCATGAAACCTCCTTCATCCTTTAAGCGTTTCCTTGTTCGCGACAAATTAATGCCTTAGAAATAAATATACGCAGCTAAGACGCAGTGTCAATAGCTATCGTACCTGCAAGGACTAAAAGCTCGAGCAGTGCAAAAACGACGGCATTGTTGCTATTCGGCCCTCGACCAGAGCATTATACTTCCTTATTACCGGTTCTTCAACTCCGACGTGCAGTAGGGACAGCGCACAGCCTTTATGGAGATTGCCGAGAGGCAGTAGGGGCATTACTTTGTTGTTGGCTCCGCTGCGGCCGGTTTCTTTCCGAGTTTCTTCAAGCGGTTGACGCCCGTGATGATGAGAAACAAGGGGATTGCAACGAGAAGAAAGTTGATGATGGAGGTGATAAACACCCCGTAGTTTATGGATACCGCGCCCGCTTTTTGAGCCTCGGCAAGCGAGGGATAGGGACCAATAGGTGAACCGTCCTTGAGGACAACGAAGAGATTGGAGAAATCGACGTTGCCCAAAAGAAGCCCTAAAGGCGGCATAATGATATCGGAGACGAGCGACTTAACGATAGTCGCGAACGCGGCGCCTATGATGATGCCGACAGCCATATCCACCACGTTGCCGCGGAGTACGAACTCCTTGAAGTCTTTCCACATAAAGCCTCCTCTTATGGCGTTAAGATTAAGGTTTCAAAAAAAAATTATCTGCCTTTCCATTGGTTTGTCAAGCCTTTCTCTCAATCTAAGGCATCAGCCCTTTCATTTGGTTAAGGCGAGATTATGCAAGATAAGTCTTTTACGATCTTACTGGAACCCGCCTAATCGTAGCTGTACGAGCAGAGTCGGACCCGACAGCTCCATCGGTTCAAGCCCGGCAACCTCGTTGATGAGATAGCACGCTCTGTATCCAGCGCCAAGAGTCAGTTTGAGAAACTCGGTTACGTTCAGGGACATATAGAGCGATGGATCAGCTAGGAGCATCGGCGATATCGATTCCTCTCCCGTGACTTCGTTAAACGTCCCTCCGCCTCCCATACCGGCTATTCCGCCTGCGGAAAACTCAAAAAGCGAATGCGGGTTAAAGACGTATTCAGACCATATGCCGCCGAACATCATGCCGAGGGTGTTGTTCCCGATCCGTGGTCCTATTATGGTTGTCAAGCCGCCGACGCCGATGTAGAGCTTGTTGTTTATGAAGAGTCTAGTGCCTCCGCCCGTGAGCATCGAAGGACGCCCTGCAAGAAGGGTAAACTGGCGCGAACCGGCGCCGGTGAAGATAAATCCTTTTTCTTCCGGCTCAAGCCCGGGATCGTAGACTCCGTACATGAGCTTGAGGAACACCGACGGCCCGCTCAAGCCGGATTCATCGAGACCGGCGATGTCCCGCGAACCTGCAATGAGCCTGTAACTCGCGCCTATCCCTATCCTTTCGTGATTCAAGATATTGAAGGAAGCCATTAGTTCAGGCTCCGCTGCAAAACACCAGGAGGAGCGCGCCGTATCGCCTGCGACATCCGGGTCCTGGTATGAGAACCAGCCTGCACCGACCATTGAACCTATTGAGAGATGGAACCAGGAGCGAGGAAAGAAAATGTAATCCATACGCGGACCGCCGTAATAGAAATCCAAGCCTCCTGCGTCGCCTTCAGGCGCCATCCAGTCAAGACCTACGCAGAGGGAAGGCGTGAGGAGGATGTTTGCGGGACCTCCGCCAAACAGGGCAAACTTATCGTTGATGAGGGTTGCGCGGAACTGCGGGCCTCCGTAACCGCCCATGCCCGCTTCCTTGAAAGTAAAAAGCGCGCGGGCTTCTAGAAGCCGTGCGCTTACAATAAAAAACGCAAACGCAATTATGATTCTTCTCTTCAAAATAGCTCCTCGGTCTACATCAAATTCTCAAGTATACGCGCGGCTGTTTCCACGAATTTGGGGCATTCGGTTGCAGTAAGCTTTCGCTCGTGAATAAGCGTCCTTTCCTCGGGAACGCTCATATCGAGACCCAGGAGCTCCTTGCAGATTATGGATGAATGGCGCTCCTTGAAGCGCTTGAAGAACTCCTGAACCAGCTCGTAGTTACGCATCTTTGTTTCGATATCGCGAGCCTTCGTCCTTCCGTATTTGAGGCCGAGCGCCATTAAAGCGCCTGTCACGGCTCCGCATACCTCGCCCATCTGCGCCATTCCGCCGCCGAATGATGAAGCGATTTTGAGTGCGGTTTCTTTGTCGAGCTCCAGTTCGGGCGCGAATGCGGCAAATACCGCCTGCGAGCAGCTGAAGCCTTCCTTGAAGAGCGATTCTGAAGCATCGGTTCTTTCCATCATAGTTCATCTCCTACTGTTAAGATAGCTGTTTTATCTTTGCTCCTCTGTTCTTATGACCTCGACCTTGACGCTCGTCAAAAGCGCGGCCATGGCGCCCACGGCGACGAGTATGGGAGCAAAAAGCGTCAGCACGCCGCCTATCGCGACTCCTGCCGTAAGGGGAATCTCTATTAAGACCTCGCCCTTCTCGTTGCGGATTATGATGCGCCTTATGTTGCCCTCGCGTATAAGCTTCTTTACGAACTCGACGAGCTCGGCGCCTGCGACCTCGAACTGCTCGCCGACCGTGCGCTCATCTCTCTTTTTTTCTTCTGTCATTTTTCTCTCCTAGAATGTCTCCAGCTCCGGGTGTTTTTTTGCTTCATCGATTATCGGCCCCCTTGCCGGAAAACCTAAAGCAAGGCCGCTCCCCCTGGCGACCATAACCTTTTGTCCCGGCTCGATCCCATACATCCTTAAGGTATCCGCAGGAACGGTAAAACATCCTGAACGTAATGCGGTTTGCGTGATTACGCGACAACATGCTCAAGTCCTTTTTACTCCCGTCTTAATCATCTCGTGCTCCCTTAATGAGAATTTCTTGTAGAGTTCTTCGCACTCGGCCTCAATGACTCCCCCCAGGTACAAGTCGATGCGATTCGCCAGATGCGGTACGTTCTCTATCGCAAGACGGGGCTTTATCCAGTTGTCGTGCATGCCGAAAACGATGGAGCCGATCTCGCACATGACGATGGCGCCAAGGCACATGAGACAGGGCTCCACGGTGGTGTATATCGTGCACTCCTGACCGCGGGTCTGAAGAAAGGGCGCGCACGAGCGAAGCGCCCGCATCTCGGCGTGCTCGATGTTGCTCTTCGAGGTTAGAAAAGCATTTGAACCGCTGGCGATGATTTTGCCATCGTGGACGATTACTGCTCCTATAGGCCTATCCCCTCTGGCAAGAGCATTCTCTGCTTCAACTAGCGCCTCCCGCATGTACTTCTCGTGGTCTGCTGAATCGAAGTCCAACCTTACTCCTTGAGCTTTCCTGTAAACGTCACCGGTGCACCGATAAAGGTCTTCTCGAAGAGTTCAATTCCGACGGTGTCGGCGATAAAATGGAACGCTATCGTCCCCCTCTCGATGACGCCGATGGTATTGAAGTCGATTGCGAAGGTATCGGAAGACCAGGAACCATTAAGCGCGACGTCCTGACCCGCATATCTCGAATCGGCGGCAAAGCTTTCACCCGTCGCTATGCGCGGAACGCCGTCGAGGCCGACAGGGAAACGGTTCGTGCGGCCGTTGACCATGAGGGTGATGAAGGCCTCGTTTGAACCGTTATCGAACTCAAGTTTCAACGTCTCCCAGCCTACAAGATTCGAATCCAGCGCCCAGGCTTTGCCGGATACATCGTAAGCTGTTTGAGGCAAGGTTGGCACTGGCTCCGGTAAAGGAGGTTCGCCGGCTTCCTTGATTCCCGCTTCGAGGCGTGCGAATGCGTCCGGATTCTCAGGAAGCGAGCCTCGTCCCATCTTCTTTACCGCAGGTAAAATCACCTGCCCGAGCATGGGTTCGTAAAGATCGGACTCTGCAGCTGAGTTTCCGGCCGTAGTTACTACGATGAGGTCGAGTACGGGTGCCATGAAGATGCGCTGTCCGCCCCGCCCCTTGGCATAGTAGGAACCAAACTTGTACGTCCACCACTGGTAACCGTAACCTTCACCGGACTCAAATTTCGTTCGTGTCTTCGTGGCCTTACGGACGTAGTTTGAGGAGAGTATCCTTCTCGAGTCCCAGAGACCTTTATGGAGATAGAGGAAGCCTAACTTGGCCATATCGAGCGGTCTCATACGGAGATCGCCCCATCCGTGGTTGTAACCCTGCCGGTCGCGAGGCCAGTAAAAGGTATCGATGCCCAGGGGTTCAAAGAGGTTCTTGCGGCAGAACTCCTCCTCGCTCATTCCGGTCGAATTTGCGACGATTGCTCCGAGCAGGTGAGAGCCGCAGCTTGCGTATTCCCATTTCGAGCCGGGCTCGGCTGTTACGGGGAGGTCGAGTGCGAACTGGACGTAGTCAGGGCTTTGCAGCATCTCGTTCAGGGTGACCTCGGTGGGTACGTTCACGCACTTCATGCCCGAGGTCATGGTAAGAAGATTTTTGACCGTTATCTTTTGCTTTTCTGCGTCGAGATTTCGGACGGTTCTATCCGGAAAGTAGGAAAGCATTGTTTTATCTATATCCAGATAACCCTTGTCCTGCGCGATGCCCACAAGTGTCGAGGTGAGGCTCTTGGTGCAAGAGGCGATGTCGTGCAGGGTTGATGGTGAAGCGGGCCAGAAGTAAGCGTCGAAAACAATATACCCGTGCCTGATGATGGTTACCGAATGCATGTGCATGTCATGTTCGCGGATAAATTCCAGGAGCTTTGAGAGGGTTTCGGAGTCCATGCCCTGCGCCTCAGGGGGCGAGGTACGCCAGCCGTCGGTGGGCCAGTAATCTGGGGTTTTTGCACACCCCGAACCCATAAGTACGAGATTCAAAACTATTGCGAACGGCAGAAAACGATTATTCAATACTCCTCCAGTTTTATTCAGAATGATATTCTTTGAGTACGAGCTGTCAACTCACTCGAATATTCGAAAACCGGAGTTTGACAATCAATCCGTTATTAGTAGAATTATGCAATGGTTTGTTAAGTCCATAACCGGCTTCACCATAAAATATAGAATAACGAAAACGTACCGATAAAAACTTTGTTAGGTAGAGGAGAAAAAAGTATGACGATTGTATCGACAAGGAGCGAAAAATGGGGCTTCGCTGCGGTTTGATTGGCCTGCCTGGATGCGGTAAAACAACAATCTTCAACGCCCTGACGGCTGCAGGCGCAAACGCCTTCACTGCTTCGGAATCGAACGTGGCTTCGGTGCCGGTTCCTGATTCTCGAATCGTGAAGCTCGTTAAGATGTACAACGCGCCCAAGATAGTGCCTGCCATGCTTGATGTAGTCGATATTCCGGGTCTGGCGTCGGGCTCAACCGCCGAAGAAGGCAGAGGCTCTAAGCTCCTGGCCCATATCAAGGATGTGGATGCATTGCTGCACGTCGTTCGCTCTTTCGAGGATGCAAACGTTCCTTACGCGAATGATACCGTCGATCCGGTACGAGATGTCCAGACCATCGACCTCGAACTCGTCGTTGCTGATTCCCAGACCGTTGAAAACAAGATTATCCGCATCTCAAAAAAGGCGCGCACCGGAGACAAGGATGCCCAGAAGGAAGTGGCCGCTTGCGAAAAGGTTCTTCGAGGTCTTAATGAAGGCATACCGGCGCGCAAACAGGGGCTCGACGAAGCTGAGAAGAAAGCGGTAAGGGAGTGCAATCTGCATTCGCTGAAGCCGCAAATATACGTTGCAAACATCAAGGACGTTGCCGATGCGGATAACCGCCATGTGAAGGCGCTCGCAAGAGTGGCGGACGCCGAAGGAGCCGAGCTGGTCGTGATATGCGGAAGGGACGAAGCCGAGATAGCAATGATGGATTCGGTCGATCAGGCGATGTTTCTTGCAGAACTCGGTCTCGGAGAGTCCTCAAGGGAGCGGCTAATGCATGCCGCACGCAGAGCGCTCGGGCTCGTCAATTTCATAACCGCAGGCGAGAAGGAGGTCCACATCTGGACATGCCGCTCGGGCGACAAGGCGCCAGTTGCCGCAGGCAAGATTCATACCGACATGGAGAAGGGATTCATCAGGATGGAGGTCATCCGCTACGAGGATTTGGTGACGCTCGGTTCTGAAACCGCTGTTGCAAGGGCCGGAAAACAAAGGGTAGAAGGCAAGGACTACATAGTCCAGGAGGGCGATATCGTGGGAGTGCGCTTCAACAAATCCTGAAGTGTAAGAGGATCCCGGGGTCTACCCCTTGACAGGCGTCCGATTCTTTCTAATGTAATGATTTGCAGAGATAAGTAAATGCCTGTAATCTTATGGAGGTTGCGATGACCAAACAACGATGCGGTTGGGCAGGCGCCCAAAACGAACTCTATCTGAAATATCACGATGAGGAATGGGGCGTGCCCTGCCACGATGATACTAAGCTCTTCGAGATGCTCGTTCTGGAAGGCGCTCAGGCAGGTCTTTCGTGGTCTACGGTCTTGAATAAGAGGGAGAACTACCGCAAGGCCTTCGATAACTTCGACCCGGCAAAAGTCGCGGCGTATGGCGATAACAAGGTAGCCGAACTGCTCGCCAATGAGGGCATCATCCGCAACCGCCTGAAGGTCAACTCGGCAATTCGCAACGCCAGGGTGGTTCTGGAGATTCAAAAGGAGTTTGGGAGTCTTGATGAATACATCTGGGGATTTGTTGAAGGAAAGCCGGTTCAAAACAAAATCCGTTCCATGCGAGAAATCCCGGCAAGAACCGAGCTATCGGATAAGATTTCGAAAGACCTCGTGAAAAGGGGAATGAACTTCGTCGGCTCGACCATCATTTACGCCTTCATGCAGGCAGTCGGTATGGTAAACGACCACGAAGTTGCGTGCTTCAGGCATTCCGAGGTTGGGAGGCTGAGCTAAACCACAATACCCACATTCGCTCGCATCTCTAAGAAGGCAATGCAGAGGCATGCTTTAGCTTGCCTGGACATCATGATCTTGACTCCTGATGCTAATAGCGGATAATACATAATGGCTACGACGCATAAATTGATATTGGGAAATTGCATGAGTATGGCTGAAATTGAAGATGAGAGCGTTCATTTGGTTGTGACCTCGCCGCCATATTATAATGCGCCTTTTGACTACCAGGGGCTGTTCAAAAGTTACGAGCAGTATTTCGGTGTATTGAAGAATTTTGCCAAGGAGAGTTTCCGCGTTCTGCAAGCCGGCAGGATTGTAGTTCTAAATATAGACGATATGTTGGTTGACGGCGAAAAGTTCCCAATTGTTGCCGATGCGACAAAGATATTTCAGGAAGCAGGCTTCAGATACCGTGATAGGATTATCTGGAAGAAGCCTGACGGGTATTTAAGAATCAGCCGCCGCAGCGGCGTGCTTTTGCAGAACATGTGGAATTAATGGTGAAAGAAGAAACCACTTTTTGTAGAGAAAAAATCAACAAGATGCTAAAAAGATCCCAATCGAAAAGTATTTACTCTTTGATAACCTTAGGAATTGTTGATTCTTATGTAAAGACTGGTCAAGATATATGCTCTGACAAAGATATTAGACAATGGTATTATGAAGCTATAAAGCAGATGAAAAGATTCTTGGGGCATGACTTACATATGGGTGGGAAGTATAACGATTCATATCCCACACGAATATCAAAGTACTCGGTTCTAAAAGTGCTCGACGTAAAGAAATACCAACTAACAGAGCCTTTCAAAAAAGAAGCAAAAGAACTTATCAAGTGGATACCAGAAGCTGTGGCGCAATATATAGCCAAGAAGCTTACAATAATTCCGCAGTTAGGAGAAAAGAAATTCAGAAGTGTAGTTTCCTCAAGTGCCAGAAAATTCGCAGAATTGATTGAAAATAACATCGACGTTAATCCTATTAACTTCGAGATATTCAGCTTCGCAATTCTCAAAGTGCACCTCGAAAAGTTCGCATGTAGGATTTACAGGGACACGCGTACATCAGCGCACGACAAAGGCGTAGATATCTCAACTAACTTCGGTGTAGTTTATCAGATAAAGAAAATTAAACTAACTAATCAGAAAATTGCAAAAGGTGTCTACGATGAGTTAAAGTCGAATTTCGACAATGACAGGTTGGAAGATGGGAAAGTAATCATTGTGATTGACGATATAGCAAAACCTGTAAAAGAATACCTTATCGACATGAAGATTCAATCCCTGAGTAAAAGATATTTGCTCGATCTAGCTGGTCAGTTTGATTGTGATGAGGATAGAGAAAAAGTTCTACGGGTTATCTTTGAAGAGTTCAGCAGGGAATACTCAAGCGATATATGAGAAAAGTAATCGCAGGGCGGAAATACATCTTTACTGTCGAATCCAGTAATTTCAGCTTTTACATCGAGGCTTTGGAACCGACCACAAGAAGGTTTTCTTATATCAACAACCTCAACCCTATTTTATCGATATTCAATGTTAGCATTGATGATCCAAAGGTATCTGAATCTCAATGGAAGGTAAAACCTTTGACCTGTGCGTTCTATTTCCAGAAAGCTATATCGTTCTTATCCGACCTTGATTCCCGTGAATATATCGAAGGTGTTTTGGATGAAGATAGAAGCCTGGGGGAATGGGAATACACAAAACCTGGTTGAAGCAAAACACAGCGAAACCAACACCTTGCCCTCGGTAGACGACATTAAGGACGGACTGGTAAAAATGATTCTTTTCACGAACCTAGAGAATGTAAAGGTCGCAGGTAAATCTTACAGCCTGGTTGCAGTACTCAAGTTAACAACAAAAACCGGATTCGATGAAAAGAAACTTAAACCTTCTCAACGTGAAACCTTGGCAAAATTAAAAAAAGAGGCAGAATTTAACGATTTTAAGTTGCAGTTATTATAACCTACCCACCCCTGCCCATGTTCTTATTGACGCACAACACTCAAATCTGACCTCATTCCTTGAACCCTGACCGACCGTCCAGGGGACGGTTTGAAGTTTGCCATTACAACTTTGATTTGAAGGCAAACTTCTGAACGACTTTCCGAGAAAGTCGTCGGGGTCCCCAAAATAACGCTTCGGGCATTATTTTGGGGCGGTTTTGTCCAACTTCTCTCGTCCCACGAAATTGCTCCGCACTTCCGCGGGGACCCCGTAAAAGGACTCTAACCCGGGCCTTGTTCCGTTAATCCTGATTCATTGAGATCGTTAAATTGACTCTTTTCTGTCCATCTTTTGACCACTTTTTGACCATCTTTTGACCATCTTTTGTCCAGCTTAAAACCGCTTGACAAGCTCGGAATTTTGATTATAATTTCAGTTGAATGAATGTTCAATCAACCGAAACGGACGACAAGCGTTCCGCAATATTAAAAGCGACGGTGGAGCTTATTGCCCAGAACGGGTTCCACGGAACGCCGATGTCGGAAGTCGCCAGGAGAGCGGGCGTAAGCGCAGGCATCATCTACCACTACTTCAAGAGCAAGGACGACCTGATTCTCAAGCTGCATATGGATATCAAAAGGCGGTTTGCAGAGGCGCTCGCAGCGGGCGACGACGATAAGATGCCCCCCTATCCGCGGTTTTACAACCTGTGGCGCAACATGATTCGCTATCTTACAGACAATCCTGCGGACCGCGCGTTCATCAGCCAGTTCGATAACTCGCCGTACGACAAGATGTGCGGCACAGAACTGCACTTCACCGCATTTGCCCGAACAGTGGTGTTTATACAGTACGGAATAGACGCCGGCATACTTAAACCCTTTCCCGTGATGGTGATAATGGAGGCCACATTTGCCCTTGCCTCAGCCGTTTCAAGACTCGAATCTATTGGACTTACAATAGACGAAGAGTTGCTGAGGACGACCTCGAAAATGGCCTGGGACGCTATCACCAAGCACGAGGAACCCGGAAGATGAAACAAATTTTTTTGAATTGCGTCTTGAATGAACGTTCAATCAAACACATGATAGAGGAGTCTGAACAATGAAGGCACTTGTTATGAACGGCGCAGAAGACGAATCTTTCCAAATGATAGAAGCCGAGCTTTTACGTCAGTTAGAAAAAAGAGGGTTCACAGTTACCACGCTCCAGATGAGGGAGATGGAGATTGATACATGCGCCGGATGCTTCGGCTGCTGGGTCAAAACACCAGGAGAGTGCGTTATAAATGACGCATGCAGGGATGTTGCGAAAGAGATGGTTCAATCGGATATGGTCGTATACCTCACACCGGTTACATTCGGCGGGTATTCGTATCATATCAAAAAAGCGGTGGATAGATTCATTCCCGTGCTGCTGCCTTACTTCAGGGTTATCAAAGGCGAGATTCACCACCCCCACCGCTACAAAAAAAGGCCTAGCCTGGTTTCCCTAGGTATTTTGGAGAATAAGGACGAGGAACAGGAAAAGATTTTCTATGCGCTCAACCAGCGAAATGCCCTGAACATGGATCCACCCTCGTACGGTGCTGGAATTATTCATTCGAGTCAAGATACGAAAGAATACGCTGAAAAGATTCGAGCAATGCTCGATTCGCTGGAGGTGAAAAGTGCCTAAGGTTTTAGGATTAGTGGGCAGCCCAAAGGGGGCATCGTCAAACTCAAGCTCAATTACGGATTATCTCTTAAAGAAACTATCGGAAAGCGGTTTAGAAACGGAAAAACTTTTGATATACGCGGAGCATCGCAGGGATAAAGAATTGGAAGAAGTCATAAACAAAGTGGATGAAGCGAATGTCGTGGTCGTAACCTTTCCCTTGTACGTTGACAGCATGCCCGCGCGACTTACCAGGGCGCTAGAATTGATTCACGCCTCGCGAAAGGGAAAGAAACCGCAAAAGGACCAGCGTTTCGTGGCTATCTGCCAATGCGGTTTTCCAGAATCGCACCAGAACAATCTTGCTCTCGATATGTGCAAACGTTTTGCAGAGCTATCCGGATTTCGCTGGATTGGCGGAATACCTATAGGCGGAGGCGGGATTATCGGAGAGCAAAATCTTGAAGAAGCGGGCGGCAGGGTCAAACATATCACGAGCGCACTCGACATCGCTGCATCGGCAATAGCCGAAGATTCCGAGATACCGGAAGATGCGATAAATGCGGCCTCCAAATTGCCTATACCGAAGCGAATGTATCTCATGATAGGCAACATGGGTTGGAATAGCATAGCCCGAAAGAACGGTCTTAAGAGAAGACAGATGTTCGCAAAGCCCTACGAAAGGAGTAATTGATGATGGAAAACCGTATATTCGAGAAAAGGGTTCTATTCTTGAGTCTCGTTCTCTTTACCGTCTCATGCTCAACAAGGCCTTCATCTTCAGTAAGATGCGGGAGAGAGGAACTTGTAACGATACCCCTTGGTCATACAACCGCTTATCTTTTAAGAGGGGAGAAAACCATACTAATTGACACCGGGAATCCAGGGGATGGAGAGAAGATACTTGAAAGATTTGACAAACTCGGGATACCGAGAGAAGAGATATCGTTGATTATCCTAACCCACAACAACATAGACCATGCAGGAAGCGCCGCCATGCTTAAGGAGAAACTTGTGGTCCCTTTAGCTGTGCATGAGGCGGATGCCCCCAATCTAAGGCTGGGGACAAACATAGGGACAGCCCGCAGCGCCTTCGGCAAGGTTTTTGCAGCGCTTACCCATGTTAAAACGCTTACTCCTTGTGAACCGGATTTTTACTTGTCCGACGGTATGAGCCTTGAGGCTTACGGAGTGGATGCAAAGATTGTTCATACGCCGGGCCATACACCAGGTTCAATCACCCTGCTTCTTCCGTCAGGCGAGGCTATCGCAGGGGATCTTATTTTCGCCGACTTTCCCTTTTCGGTCAGAAAACCAGGAGAGCCTATGTTCTGCGATGATCCTGGGCTTGCCCGCGAAAGCATTCGGAAGCTTTTGAATCGTTCGCCAAAGATTATCTACGTTGCCCACGGCGGCCCCTTCAAACCCGAAGACGTAAATGAGTATCTCGAAAAAAAGGAGAACAAAAGTGACTAAGAAAACCGCACTGGTTACAGGTGCATCCTCCGGGATAGGCAGAGCTATAGTTCATGAATTGCTTGCGGACGGTTTAGATGTTTATGCGGCAGCAAGAAACGAACAAAGCATTTTTGAATTGAAGGAGAAGGGCGCCCGGACAATTCGATTGGACGTTACCGACAACAATTCGATGGAATCAGCTGTCAGAATGATAGAATCCGAGTCCGGATGCGTTGACGTACTCGTCAACAACGCGGGATACGGTCATTATGGAGCAATAGAGGACGTTTCAATGACCGAGGCTCGAGTCCAGATGGAGACCAACGTTTTCGGCATGGCAAGACTTATTCAGTTAGTTCTTCCGGGAATGAGAAAGAAGGGGCGGGGAAAGATTGTAAACATCTCCTCGATGGGCGGCAAGATGGGCTTTGCTTTCGGCGGCTGGTATCATGCATCCAAGCACGCGGTCGAGGGATTATCGGACGCCTTGAGGCAGGAGGTAGCGCCGTTCGGCATAGACGTCATCGTAATCGAGCCGGGGCCTATACGGACGCCTTGGATAGATGTTTCAGCTGAAAATCTGCGCAAACACTCGGCCGAAGGTCCCTACGCAAAAGACTCCCGCATCATGGCCGAGTTTCTCAAGGCTCCTTACAGGAACAGGATGTCAACAGGACCGGAAGCGGTCTCAAAAATAATATCGCGGGCGCTGAAATCCAAACACTCCCTCCCCCGCTACAGGGCTGGCTGGACAGCGAGTTTCATGATAACGCTGCGCCGGCTGCTTTCCGACAGGGGTTTCGACAATATGGTCAAATCCCAGCTCAAGGCTATCTCAAAAAGACTCGAAAAATCAAAGGAGGTCGCATGACGACAATCTATTACTTTACCGGAACCGGCAACTCGCTCTGGGCGGCAAGAAAGCTCTCGGAGCTGCTCGACGGCGCAACACTCAAGCCAATGGCAAAGCTAATGAAGGAGAAGACCGTTGCCGCGGACTCGGATACCGTTGGGTTCGTTTTTCCTCTTTACTTCTCTGGGACACCCGATATCGTTATGCGGTTCGTGGATAAGATAAATCTGGATAAAGCAGACTATTGCTTTACAGTTGTAACACGCGGCTTAACCGGAGGGATAGTCTTCTCGCAGCTTAACGGAATTCTTGAGCGAAAATCAAAAAGACTGCACTCGGCATTCTACCTGACCACTCACGACAACTACATCCCGAACTTCAACGCACCCAGCGAGGAGAAAGCAAAAAGAATTACAGATTCGGCGCTTTCGCGTATCCAAAAAATTGCAGACATCATCAGGAACAAAGTCGATGAAAAACCCAGGGATTCGCTCGCCGGAAAGCTTACGGGCAACTTCGCTTACCACGGATGGATAAAAGAAGTTCACGAGAAGGACAGGGAGTTCTGGACCGATGAGCAATGCAATTCCTGCGGAACGTGCGTAAAGGTCTGCCCGGTGGACAACGTCGAGATGGTCGATGGAAAGCCGTCCTGGCATCACCGCTGCGAACAGTGCTTTGCCTGCATACACCTCTGTCCGAAGACCTCGATACAGATAGGAAGAAGAACATTGAAACGCACCCGCTACCGCCACCCCGATATATCCTTAAAAGATATAATCGCTCAGAAGGGCTAGATAAGATTTTCTTAGGGCTTTTGGAGCAGATGGGTATTAAAAATTGAACGTGAAGTTCAATGCAAGACCTGTACCCGCTGCAGTCAAGAGTCCTGCCATCTTTACGTTGTTCAATATGAACAGCGGCGTGTTGAAGCAGTATTTATCGCTTGCTTCAGAAAAGTACTCTATCTCGCGATAGACGTGAGTGGCAAAGGTTATTCCCGTCACCCCGTAGAAGAAAGGAGAGGAATAGAGCTCCTGCTGGGAAAGACCCAGGTAAACGAGTGCAAGCCCCAATAAAGCGTCCGAGGCCATGAGAATATTGTTCTTTGGCGTTAACCAGGCAAGTTTGTTCTCGCCCGGAAGATTCATGCCTATCTCGAGCGCCAGGGCTTCTCCGAAAACCATAAGGCCCGTTCCGATTGCAGTGGCTTTCAAAAAGATTTGGTCAGCTCCAGGTAAGCTTGGCGCTAACAGAGGCTCTATCGAACCTGAGTAGTCGGTTTGACTCAGAAGATTGGATATCAGCGGCTGTACACGATTAACCGAAGTATCAGCCGGGAATGCCTGAGCGAGAAATAACAAAAGAGCTATCATTCATCGACCTTTCATTGCTTTTTCCCTGCGTGGGGCTTTTTCTTATCATATCTTATGTTTGTAAAAGCGGTTGTCAAGCTAATGGCCGATCTTCCAACCCATGTTGACACGGCGCACTGAGTTCAGTAGTATTGGACTTACGAGAATCGACTACCGGGGCTGTAGCTCAGCTGGGAGAGCGCCTCGTTCGCAACGAGGAGGTCGACGGTTCGAATCCGTTCAGCTCCATTAAAGTGAATGTCTTTGTTCCGAGTAAAGTTTTTTTAACGCGCGGCGTAGGCCGCGCTAAGGATAAACTGGCTTCCTTTGAGGCTGCACTGAGGCTTGCCGGCATAGCTCCCTTCAATCTCGTAAAGGTTTCTAGCATTCTTCCGCCGGGATGCAGGATAATCTCGCGCTCAAGGGGAGTGGCGCAACTTCTTCACGGACAAATCGTCTTTGTTGTGATGAGCGAGAACCAGACGGACGAGCCGCATCGGCTTATTTCGGCTTCAGTTGGACTTGCAGTTCCCGCAGACAGGACTCAATACGGGTATCTATCGGAATATCATTCCTTTGGAGAAAAGGAAGACAAAGCCGGGGACTACGCTGAGGACCTGGCGGCGCAGATGCTGGCCTCGACGCTGGGAGTTCCTTTCGACGTGAATTCAAGCTACGATGAACGCCGTGAGATATGGAAAATCTCGGATAAGATTGTCAGAACAAGTCATATAACTCAAACCGCTGTCGGCTCCAGGGACACAGGTTGGACATCCGTCATAGCTGCAGCGGTTTTTGTGCCATAGGAGGAAAAATGTCGAAAAAATCTGCTGCAAGAGATATAATAGGTGGAATCTTCGGGGGATTAATAGTAATCTGGACGGGCATAAGCTTCTATCTCGTGATGATAAAGATGATAACGTGGTCCGAATGGGGAGCCTACTTCTGCCTCGGTCTGGCTGCTCTCTTTCTCTTGAACGGCATAGCCTGGCTCTTCGTTCCCGGTCTCAGACGCAGCTTCATAGGCATGCTTATTCCGGCGCTCTTTCTTGGCGTTGTCGGGATTGTGCCCATTCTCGGAGGCGGCTGGAACGCATGGACCACCTGGTGGCCCTTGATTATCGTGGCGGTGGGGCTCGTAATAATAGTCTCAACGATTTGGGGCATAGCTTCAAGACGCCGCAAGGAAGACGAAGCCGTCAAATAGAGATAATCAGAGCCAGGTAACATGGAAGAAAAACAATCGAGAGATGAACGCGAGGATTGGCGCGAGTGCAGCAGGGAGTACAGGGATGAGCGCCGCGCTCGCCGCTACGAGTACTGGAGCTGGCGCGATCCTATAGGCGGCGTGGTCTTCGGGCTCATGATAGTGTGTCTGGGTCTGGCGTTCTACTTCAAGCATACGGGAGTCATCCCTGCATCGAACTGGTGGGCTTATATGCTCGTGGGATTCGGCGGAATATGGATTCTGGGCGGACTCGTCAGGCTCTTCGTTCCCCGCTGGAGCTACCGCGCTCTGGGGATGCTTATTCCTGGAATCATCGTCGGCGCAGTAGGCATGATGTTCATCATAGGCTCATTTCAATTCTGGCCGTTCATACTCATTGCAGCAGGAATCGTAGTGATAGTGGTCGTCATCATCAGAGCAATCTGGCGCTCGTCGAGAAAAGAAGAGTAACCTCTTTCACTTTCGATTACCCTCTCCCCCGGGAGGAGGGTGTCACCCCCAAGGAGCGGTCGGGTGAGGGAATAATCTAGTTTTACCTAGAAGAATAATCAGAACAGATACGGCGGTGTCGATTTTTTTATCTACGCCATAATTATCTGGTAAAGAAAAAATTTTTGGCTTATTCAGCATTAGAATTATTGAATCTGCTTTTCGCAATCTCAGATCCAGGGGTCCAACAACCATCGATGTCATACAGTTCTTTCCCAACAACAACTATTCCCGGGGGACAGGGCAATTTTTCGTTGCTGTCAAGGAACTCATTTATCTTTGTTGCTCTTATATGAAAAAGTGAATTCTCTTAGGATCTTAGGAATAGAATTGAATTTTTCGCCGACGAGTATCTCTCCTCCCACCTGAGGAGGGGTTGTAATCAGACAAATGAAGTAGTCGTTCTTACAAAGATATCCTCACTCCTTGAGGCGTAATGACGCTTTCAAGAGCGTTGTAATAGGTAAAACCTCTGACTAAAGAAACCAACCGGTTTAAAGACCGATCCCCGCGCGAGAGGAGACGATATTACTTTTCAAAAAATCCCCTCTTGACGAGAAGGGGATTACTTTCTGTAAAAACCCTGGAGGAGGTGAAATATTAAAAACCGACAGATCCTCCGGGGTCCCCGAGCAGAAACGAAGTTTATGCTTGGGGTGGTCTATTCGTATAGCTCGCCGAGCCAGACTCCCTGGTAATAGTGCTTGAGGATTCGCTTGGCGCTTGCGCCCCGGCGCGCCATCTCCATCGCGCCGTACTGGCACATGCCCACGCCGTGTCCCCAGCCGTGACCCTCGAACACCATGTTCGAGCCTTCCTCGCGAACCTTGAAGTACGTGCTCTTGAGTCCAAGGGTGGTGCGTATGACCGGTCCCTTTATCTCGAACTTTCCCTGGTCGGTGTTCACGATCATTTTTATCACCCGGCGGGATTTAGGGTTTATATCGAGCTGCCACGTGCGAACCTTTGCGCCATTGGGGATGGCTGATGCTATCATGCCATAGAATTTCTCTTTCGGAACCGCTTGAGACCAGGTGAAGTGAGGAGACGTGGCGCAGTAAGCCTTTCCGAGGAACGGCGCGTCGCGGACTGTGCGAAGATAGGGTATGACCGCTGTCCATGCCTCCTCGGAGTTCGCCGTGTATCCTCCGCATGTGGAGTGGTAGCGCGCGTCGAGGATCTTATCATCCACGAACGCAACCTCACCGCGTGTTTCCTCGACCGCCTTCGTGCACACTGGCGATTCTATAGCCATTCCGCCGTAGGCCTGGTCGCGCGTGTCCGCGTATATGTCGAATCCCTGTTTGCGATGCGAGCCCATTCGAGTAACCGCGTAGGAGCGCGCGCATATCGCCTGCGCTTCTACAGCGTTCATGATATCGGGCGTTCCCTGTCCTATCTCGCGAGGAACCACTCCATAGAGATACTGCTCCATGGGAAGAAGGTTGATTACGTTGAAGCCTGACGTAGTACCAGGGGTTACCGCAAGCCAGCCCCGGTAGGGCTTTCCGTTGAGCTTTAGGACCGTTCGCTCATCAGGTGCTATCTTTATTGGGAGAGTAGGATTCGTGAGATTCTTAGTTCCGTTCAGTACTACCGAGAGACCCTGACCTGTTGAGATATCCCATTTAGCGGCGCCGATAACGGGAAAGGACTCGGATTCAGTGGAGAGCGTATGGTTTCCTGATGCTTCAATGGCTACCGATGCGACATTTTCGCCGACGAGAACGCGAACGACCGGCTCCTTAGTCCACTGCTCAACCGCATAGCGGTTGATGCATCCGGATAAGATGAAAATGGTTATAAGAAACGGGAACAACGAGATTAGCTTATGATTTAGCTTCTTCAATGGTTACCTCCGAGTTGGTGTAAAGACATATCTCCGAAGCGATAAGAATGGACTCCTCTACGATTTCGCGTGCGGACAGCTTGGAGTGCTTTGTGAGCGCACGCGCCGCGGAAAGAGCGTAAGGCGCACCGGAGCCTATTGCGACAATAGCATCATCGGGTTCGATGATGTCGCCTGCGCCTGAAACGAGGAATGCGTTCTCAGGATCGAGTATCGCCATGAAAGCCTCAAGCCTGCGCAGAGCCCTGTCCAGCCGCCAGTCCTTTGCAAGTTCAATAACCGCGCGCTTGAGATTCGAAGGATATTCGTTTACCTTAGCCTCGAACTTTTCATAAAGTGTAAGGGCATCAGCCGTCGAGCCAGCGAACCCCACGAGTATCTTTTCGCCGATGCGCCTGACTTTCTTGGCTGTGTGCTTCATTACCGTATCTCCAAGCGTGACCTGACCGTCAGCTCCAATAACGGCGATTCTGCGCTTGCGGTCAAGCATTCCGAGAACGGTTGTTGAACGGACTTTAAGCATTATTCCTCCGTCTCCATTGACTATTTGTCATCACGAGCCTGTGCCCGTGGATGAGCTTTTTTATAAATCTCCTTGAGGCGAGCCGCTCCGACGTGGGTGTAAACCTGGGTAGCTCCGAGCGAGGCATGCCCTAAAAGTTCCTGCACCGCCCGAAGGTCCGCCCCGCGTTCGAGAAGGTGCGTGGCAAAGGAATGCCTGAGCGCGTGAGGATTGCGTGCAGGAGCGTCACGCAGCTGTGAGAGGTAATAGTCGACAATCCTTCTCAGGTCCCTCACTCCGAGCCTTGAACCTTTACTATCATTCACAAACAAAGGACCGGCCGACGCCCCGCGTTCCGAGATGTACGCTTTCACGGCATCTGCGGCACGCGAGCTCAAGGGAACTATCCGCTCCTTTGATCCTTTACCCAATACTTTTATCTCCCCTGCTTCGAAATTGATGTATTCTATATCGATGCCGGAAAGTTCTGATATTCGCAAACCCTCGTCGTAGAGCAGCTCTATGACCGCCCGGTCACGCGCAAGATTGAAGTGCCCGTCAAGAACCTCCTCCATCTGTGACAGGGTAAAGACATCAGGCAGCCTGCGCGAGACCTTCGGACCCTTTACGAGACGAGCCGGATTGCGTTCGAGTTCTCCTTCCCTGCAGAGGAACTTGTAGAGGCTCTTCGCTGAGGAGAGCCTGCGCCTGATGGAACGTTTTTCGTAGCCGAGTCTCGACTGAACTGCTATGAAAGCTCTTATATCGGCCCTTTCGACTTCAAGAATATCCGTCTTCCCCTGGTATTCATTCAGGAAATCCACGAAAGCGCAGAGATCACCTCTGTAAGCCCTTAGCGTGTGCTCCGAGGCTTTGCGTTCGTCGCGCAGGTACGAGAGGAACTCTTCAGCCCGAGCCGGGAGAGGCTTACGCGGGTTTTCACCCTTCACTTGCATCCTCTAATTTCTTTTTTAAAGTCTTTGCTGGCCTGCGCTTTAGTTTGTCGGGACTGCAGTGGATGCAGTATGCGCCCGAGGGGTCTGCAACCATGGCCCTGGAACATACGGGGCATTTTTCATCGCTCAACGGGTGAGGTGATGTAAATGTGCAGTTTTCATTGGAGCATTTATAGAACTTCCCGCGCTTGCCGCGGAGTTCTAACACATCGGCCGAGCATAAGGGGCAGGGCTGTGAGAGCACGTATGGAGAGGTCGTCTTGCACTCGGGGTAGCGAGAGCAGGCGAGAAAACGACCAAAGCGTCCTACCTTGACGACCATCTCTGCGCCGCATTCAGGGCATTTTTTATTCGTGGTTTCTATCTTTACTTCCCCCAGAGGCTTTGTGTAGCGGCACTCCGGGAATCCAGAGCATGCAAGGAATTTCCCGAAGCGTCCCCATTTCTCGATGAGAGACTTACCGCAATTGGGACAGGTCTCCCCGGTTTCCTTGACGACTTCCTCTTTGAGATCGGGTATCTCCTTCTCGACTGCTTCAAGCGCTGCGCTGAACGGCCCCCAGAAATCCCTGAGCGCGTTCTGCCATTCGAGTTTCCCTTCGGCTATATCATCAAGCTCGCCCTCCATTCTTTTGGTAAACTCGACGTTGAAGAGCGTCTGGAATCTGGGGACTATTAACCCGTTGACGAGCATACCGAGCTCTGTAGGAATAAGAGTGGAACGTTCGCGTGTCGTGTAGTGGCGGTCGGACAGCGTATCGACTATCGTTGCGTACGTGGAAGGTCTGCCGATGCCGTTGGCTTCGAGCTTGCGGATAAGTGAGGCTTCGGTGTAGCGAGGAGGAGGCTGAGTCTCCTTTGCTTCAATCGTTAGTTCCAGGAGCTTTACCTTGTCGCCTGTAGAAAGTTCCGGAAGGATGAAATCGGTCTCCCTCTTCTCACGGGAATAGACCCTTTCGTAGCCTTCAAAGATTCTTTTTGAGGAGCGCGCTCTGAAAACGAAGCCGGAGTGCGATATCTCCATAACTTTCTGTTCGTACCGTGCATCAGACATCTGCGATGCGATGTATCGTTTCCATATAAGATCATAAAGACGTTTTGCGTCACGTTCGAGGAATGAGGCTACGAGCTCCGGACTGCGATCGAGACCGGTAGGGCGCACGGCTTCGTGAGCGCCTTGAGTGCCGTCCTTATCCTTGTAGGCGTGTAATTTCGACCATTCCTCGCCCATAGTATGCATTATATAATCCCTAGTCGATGCGAGAAATTCGGGCGCTACGCGCAGACTGTCCGTTCTCATGTAAGTGATTAAGCCAACAGTCGTATCTTCAAGCGCCACTCCTTCGTAAAGACCTTGCGCAATCCTCATGGTGCGGCGCGGAGCAAATCCGAGAATGGAAGCTGCCTCCTGCTGCAGGGTTGAGGTCTTGAAAGGAGGCAGGGGTGGGAAGCTCTTCTCGGATGTGTCAAAGGCCGAAACCTCGAGAGACAAGCCGGTCCGCAGTTCCTTCTTCGCCTCTCTCATCCCGGCTTCGTCTATACGTTCGACACGCTTGCCTTGGATTTTAACTAGTTCGGCCTCGAACCTTTCGTCTCCGACTTCGAACATTCCTTTGATAATCCAGTATGGCTCAGGCTTGAAGGACGCTATTTCAGCTTCGCGCTCCGCAAGAATCCGCAGCGCCACGCTCTGTACCCGGCCTGCCGAGAGACCGCGTCTGACGAGTTTCCAGAGTATGGGCGAAACCTTGTATCCGACGAGTCTATCGAGGATACGTCTTGCGGACTGCGCGTCAACCAGAAGTCTGTCTATCTGACCTGCAGACGCTATCGCCTCCTCGACACCTTTTTTGGTAATCTCATAGAAACGCACACGGGCAATCTCAGCGTGATTGAGCTCCTCGGCAAGATGCTGCGCTATTGCTTCTCCTTCTCTGTCAGGGTCTGTTGCAAGAAGCACCCTTTTGACCTTTTTGGCAGCGTCCTTAATCGCCTTGAGGTCCTTGCTCTTGCCCCGGATTTTTATGTATTCGGGTATGAACTCGCCGTCCTTTATCTCTACCCCGAGCCTCGACTTGGGAAGGTCCTTTACGTGGCCTTTGCTTGAAAGAACGCCCGCCCTTGCTCCCATAATCTTCTTAATCGTCCGAGCCTTTGTCGGAGACTCAACTATTATCAGGTCTTTCATACTTCTCCAAAAAATCCACTACATTCTTCATGTCAAGCGGAAGCTTGCTTTCAAAAACCATCTCCATGCCCGTATGCGGGTGAAGGAAGCCAAGCACTCTCGCATGAAGCGCCTGCCTGCCTATCCGCTCAAGACACCCTTCGAGCACCTCTGCCTCCAAGCGTGATTGAGGCATTATTTCTTCGCGACCGCCGTATTCGCCGTCGCCTATTACAGGATGCCCATAGTGCCGCAGGTGGACCCTTATCTGATGGGTCCTGCCGGTAACCAGCCACACCCTGACGGCCGATACGCATCCGGCATACACCTTTTCGAGTTTGAAGCGCGTTGCCGCCTCGCGCGATTCTATTGGCGTAACGTTCATCCTGCGCCTGTCGAGAGTCGAACGCCCGATGGGCGCCCGAATCTCTCCTTCGTCAAGCTCCATGCGGCCCCACGCAAGAGCGAAGTACTCCTTGCGCATCGTTCGGGCCTCTGTCTGCCTGGTCATCTCGCGCAGCGCTTCGTAGGTTTTGGCGAAAAGGATAAGCCCTGTCGTGTCTTTGTCAAGCCTGTGCACGACTCCGGGACGAACCTCCCCCTTCTCTCCTCGCGGCAGATCGCCGCAGTGTGCAAGGAGCGCGTTGACAAGCGTACCGCCCGTGTGGCCGCGCGCAGGGTGAACCACCATGTTCACGGGCTTGTTTATGAGTATTATGTGTTCATCTTCGTAGACGATATCGAGCGTGATCTCTTCGGCCTTCAAGGCCGCATCAGGGTCCGGAAGTTCGAGAAGAGCATACACTTCATCGTTCTCAGTAAGCTTGCTTGCAGGCTTAGCCTTTCTTCCGTTTACGAGCACCTTGCCTTCCTTTATGATATCCGCTATCATGGAGCGTGAAAGCCCCACACCGGACGTAACAAGGTAGCGGTCAAGGCGAACGCCCATCATTTTGCGGGAAACAATACGTTTAAACTCTTTTTCCACGAAGCTCCAGCTTCATTGCGCCTATTATGTCACGTATTTTCTGCTTGCCAAGTTCCAGAAGCTTGAAGAACTGCTCATCGGACAAAGGATCCCTCTCTGCGGTCATTTGCAGCTCTACAATCCTTCCGTCCTCTGTCGCCACTACGTTTGCATCAACATCGGCCGAGGAATCCTCTTCGTAGGACAAGTCGGCGCAGGCTTCTTTGCCGACGATTCCCACGCTTACGGCTCCGACGAACTGCCTCACGGGATGACGTTTGATTATTCCCTGTTTCTGGAGCGAGTTGCAGGCTTGGTAGACAGCCATGAAGCCTGCACATATGGAGAGCGTGCGCGTTCCTCCGTCGGCCTGAAGCACGTCGCAGTCAACCGTTATCGTGTTTTCTCCGAGAGCGTCGAGATCGAAACCCATCCTGAGCGAACGTCCGACGAGCCGCGATATTTCCTGCGAGCGGGCGGACGGTCTGCCTTTCAGCGATTCGCGGGGGTTCCGGCCGGGCGTGGATGCGGGCAGCATCGAATATTCTGCGGTTATCCAGCCTTTGCCCTTGCCTTCTAGCCACGCGGGAGGAGATGGTTCGAGCGATGCGGCGGCAAGCACTATGGTGTCGCCCGCCCGGGCAAGGCATGAGCCGGATGAGAATTTGAGATAACCGAGTTCGAACGAAAGCGGACGGAGTTCTTCAGGATTGCGCTTGTCAGGTCTCATTACCAAGGCTCACTCTAGTCACGTCTTCAAGCTGTTTTCCCAGACACCGCTCGCCGATGACCCTGAAGTTCGGTGAAAGATCCGTTAGATAAAATCTCTGAAATCCTTTGTGTGATTCCTCGCGGGCAAGCCCCATCTTGGAAAGAATCTCCGAGGCCGCACGTGCGGTTTCATCACCGGAGTCGACAAGCGTAACCTTTCCGTTGAAGAACCGTTCAAGCAAAGGCTTAAGAAGCGGGTAATGGGTGCATCCGAGAAGAAGGGTGTCTATGCCGTCTTCCTTGAGAGTGAGCAGATACTCCTCTATCACCCTGTACGTAACCTCCTTGTCGACCCATCCTTCCTCAACAAGGGGAACGAGAAGGGGCGTCGATTTGGCTATTACCCGGACTTCCGGATTCGCACGCAGTATCGCTCGTTCGTACTCGCCTGCCGAGATTGTGGCGGTCGTACCTATCACGCCTATCCGGCTGTTGCGGGTCGCTTTTGTGGCGGTGCGGGCGCCTGGATCTATCACGCCGATAACGGGAATATCGAAATCCTTCTTGAGGAAAGGCAGGGCGGCCGAAGTGGCGGAATGGCATGCAACTACGACCATCTTAACCTGGCGTTCTACGAGAAACTCCGTATCCTCTCGCGCGAAGCGCCTGATGGTTTCAGCGGATTTCGTTCCGTAGGGAAGCCTGGCAGTATCTCCAAGGTAGATTATGTCCTCGGATGGAAGAAGCTCCTTAAGCGAGCGAACGACCGTAAGACCTCCTATCCCCGAATCGAATACTCCTATCGGCTGGTCTTTTGTCAACTTATACATCACATTCCTTTGGCTTTTTTTATAATAGACCCGCAGAAAATGCCCTGAAACGTTTGCGGGTCACAGACCTTTGACGTATTCTGACACCCCTCCGGCAATCCCCTGCGCAATCTTCTGCCTGTAGTCGGGCTGTCTTATCTTCGCCTCTTCGGTCGGATTCGTTAAAAACCCGCATTCCACGAGCACGGAAGGCATTGAGCAGCCCTTTAGAACGTAGAAACCGGCCTGGTTGATGCCCCGGTTCGAAAACGAGGTTGCGGCGGATGACTTCTCCTGTATAAACCCTGCAAGCGTCTCGGACTGCTTCTGAAACGTATTAGTAAGAAGGCTTCCGATGATGTCGTTCAGAACGGCATCCGGATTGTAAGCCTTGTGTTCGATATCGTACTTTAGCGCTGCGTTCTCGGCAAGCGCAACGTTCTTGGCATACTCCAGCCTGTGCATTCCTAGAAAGTAAGTCTCGAACCCGTTTATGGTCGAGGAGTTGTTAGCGTTGAAATGGATGCTTATGAAAAGGTCGGCCTTCTTCTGGTTTGCGAACTTTGTGCGTCCGTCGAGGGACACGTATGTGTCGGTCGTTCTCGTGAGGATAACGGTGTGGCCCTGAGCTTCCAGGAGTGTTTTCAGCCGGGTTGCTACGTCCAGATTCATTGCCGCCTCCTTCGTGCCTTTTGTTCCTATCGCGCCCGGGTCCTTGCCGCCGTGTCCGGGGTCTATGACTATGGTTAGCTTTTGCGATGCTGCCGCGGGCTTCACCTGCGTTGCGGCCTGGCTTGCGAAAATGATCTCGACGCCGTTCGGAATTCCTTTCGAGGAAACGTTGCAGTTCTTGGAGAGCTTGAGCTCGATTGTGGTCTTGTTTTCGTTGTTGCGGAGTACGGCCGCGCTCACAAGACCAGAAGGGGGCACGCTCTTTATTTTAGAACCGACCGGAATCTTCAGTGTAACGCTTGAGGCGGAATTCTCTATTACGTCGCATGAGATGGGTCCCGAAGCGACAATCTGTATGCTGGTCGGGTCTGCGCCCGAAAGGTAAATCTTTTCTATCTTCACGTCCTGCGGCGGGTTAAGATGAGAAGGAGAAACATTGAATAAGCGTGAGAGTACTGACACCGGGATATAGAGATTGGTGCCGTCCCAGCCCACAGGCTCGGGAAGATGGATTCCTGCATTGTTATCTACAACCACCGTCCTGTTGTCTGCGGTCAAAACGTAGCTGTGGGAGTTGTAGTCGATGACGGCCTTCTTCTTATCGGGCACCCAGCTGTATCGTGAGCCGGTTTTTGATGTAAACTCAGCGAGCGTTACGGATTCCCTTCCGCTGAAGACGACTGTCGTCATCTGCTTGCCTGCAAACGTAATCGTTCCCGCGTTAAGGACAAAAGCAAGAGAGAAGAAAAACGGCAGCATTCTTTTAATCATCCTGACCTCCTCATCTCGCGCTCAATGGTGCGGCGCTTGAGCGTCTCGCGCTTGTCGACGGTCTGCTTGCCGCGGCATACGCCGACAAGCATCTTTGCTATGCCGCGGTCGTTGAAGTAGAGTTTTAAGGGAATAAGGGTGTAGCCGCGGCGTTGAGTTTTGCCGAAAAGCTTCTTTAGCTCCTGGCGGTGAAAGAGGAGCTTGCGCCTGCGCACGGGGTCCGGGATATCGAGCGATGCCTGCTTGTACTGTGCTATCTGCATGCCCACGACGTAAGCCTGGCCGTCCTTTATCATGCAGTAAGCTTCTGCAAGGGACGCCTGCCGGTCGCGAAGAGACTTTACTTCGGAGCCCACGAGTGCAAGCCCTGCCTCCAACGTCTCTTCAACGATGTAGTCGTGCCGCGCGCGACGGTTCTCGGCAATAGTTGTTGAATCGGACATACATAAGTGTAATCAATAATCCAAGGTATGTCAATGCGCAGACGGTTTTGATGCAGAGCATCAATCCCGACGCTTATCATGGAGCACTTCCGCAAAGTTCCCAGACAGTTCCCAACTCAACACATATATTCTTTCGTGTCCAAGCTTGACAACCCTCTGCTAGCCTATAGCATTGTGGATGTTTTTCTTATTGCTTTTTGCCACCGTTCCCCACGAGTACCCGTTTCTTGAGGTCGTAAAGAGGGAGATTGCGTTCATCCCCAAGCCGGAGCTTGAGGACTCGTCATCCTATTTACGCACGCTGGATATTTCGTACGCTGAGGACAGTTTGCACTTTTACGTTGATGGAAAGATTGTCGAGCGCTGGCAGGGAGGTTTTAAGGACTCTTCGAATTTTTATGATGATGGACAACCGCTGGGTGAGTTCTCGTCGATTGCCGATACTACCATTTTCACGAGTCCGGTTTCGTTCACGCTTCGATTTGATGCTCCATACGCGTGGGTAGTAAGCATGGACGTGCCTCTTGCCTTGAGAGGTCATGAGAGCGCTCGGAGCGAGTTCAAGGTCTGTTCGATAATCGAGCGTTTCGGGGTTCGATGCGGACTATTCACTATGAAGGTTAGGAGGCTGGATACAGACATTCTCGAGGTGAAGGTTCTCAAATCAAATGCCTCTCTTTTGGTGAATTCCAAGACCGGCGCAGTGGTTAAGTGTGCTATTTGCGGACGGTGAGGCGTCCTTGATTTTTTTCTCCTCCTCCCCTATACTTCAGGGTGAATAAGTTCCCGCGCATCGCGCTTTGCCAAGTAAACGCGACCGTAGGTGATTTGGGAGGCAATGCCTCAAAGATAGTTGACTGGACAAGGAGAGCGCAGGATAAGGGCGCCGAGCTCATCATTTTTCCCGAGCTTTGCCTGACAGGTTATCCGCCGAAGGACCTGCTCCTTAAACCGAGCTTTCTCAAAGAGCAGCGCGAGCGGCTTGGAGAGATTGCCGGAGCGGTTCCAGACGTAACCGTGATCGTCGGCTGCGTGGACTTCGAGCCGCGGGAGAACACAAAGGGGCAAAACATATTCGATGTATCGGCGAAGGTTTCAGCCCGCTCGCGGCTTTATAACGCGGCGGCCGTGCTGCGGGGTGGCAGGATCGAGCGCTACGTTCACAAAACGCATCTGCCTAACTACGACGTGTTCGACGAGGAAAGATATTTTGAATCGCCCCAGAAAAATGCTACGCACTTTTTTGGGGACCCTGAAAAACCCCGTCAGGGCACTCCATCGAGCCAGGAAGCAATAGTGGAATTGGGGGGCGGCACAAAGGCGGGCATCACGATATGCGAGGACATCTGGGTACAGGATGGACCTGCGGCGAGGATGAAGGCGCAAGGTGCGAGCCTGATAGTAAACATATCGGCATCGCCCTTCTACAAGGGCAAGTTCCGGGCGCGGGTCGAGCTCCTGAAGACGCGCGTGAAGGAGGCAGAGCTTCCCCTGATTTACGTCAACGCGGTGGGCGGTCAGGACGATCTGGTATTCGACGGACGCTCGATGGTCGTGGTAGAAAAGGGCGAGATTGCCGCTCTCGCTAAGGGCTTCGAGGAGGAGCTGCTCGTGTATTCTCGTGAGACTGCGGATAAGCACAAGGTGGAGAGTGAGGAAGTTGCTGAAGTTTGGAAGGCTTTGGTTCTGGGGATAAAGGACTACGTTCACAAGAACGGATTTTCACAAGCCGCGCTCGGCGTGTCGGGTGGCATTGACTCGGCGCTAGTGGCTGCGCTTGCCGTTGACGCGCTCGGCGCAAAGAACGTGCTCGGCGTCGCGATGCCCTCCAAGTATACGTCCCGGCAGTCGCTCAAGGACGCGCTCCTTTTATGCAACAATCTGGGCATAAAGTCGGAGCCGATACCGATTGACGAATTGGTTGCGAGTTACCACAAGACGCTTGTGGAGACGATGGATCTTTCAAAGCCCGACGTGACCGCGCAGAACATCCAGGCAAGGATTCGCGGCAACATCCTTATGGCGTTCTCCAACAAGTTCGGCTACCTGGTTTTAGCGACCGGCAACAAGTCCGAACTCGCCACCGGCTACGCGACGCTCTATGGCGACATGTCGGGCGGCCTCGCGCCCATAGGCGACGTGCCCAAGACGCTCGTCTACGCGCTCGCCCGCTGGTTCAACGCAAGGGAGAAGACCGATATGATTCCCGTGGGGATTCTCGAGCGAGCGCCGTCTGCCGAGCTTGCCCCGAACCAGCGCGACCAGGACGACCTCCCGCCCTACGACGTGCTGGATAAGATCCTCGAAATGTACGTGGAGGAGGACCTCTCGTCCGAGGAGATTGTCGAGAGGGGTTTCGACCCCGCACTCGTTCACTCGATTATCAGGCGAATTGACCGCGCGGAGTACAAGCGCCGTCAGGCCGCGCCTATCTTGAAGATTACGCCCCGCGCCTTCGGGTTTGGAAGACGCATGCCGATTACAAATAAATATGAAGGATAAAATGGCATGCGCACTAATGTTTTTACACCTTTTGGATTAAAATCAGTAAAAACTTGAAACGATTCCACTGGAATCGTCGGATGCACCATAACTAACAAGTTCGACGGCTAACACCTCTCTCCCAAACACACAGGGAAGTTTTCATTTCCTAAATAGATTGTACCCTTGAAAACTTCTAGCGGCTCCTCTGGAGCCGTATTTGTCTTTGCGAGTTTGGCGAAGACATACGAAGCTCCGAAAGGTGAATGTAGGTTACCATCTATTCATGAAGTTAATATTCCGCAGGCACCGACAATCATTTTAAGGACATTTGCTCCGCAAATAGATTGCTTCTGTCATCTTTGATGACTCTCGCAAAGACAAGACGGTTCTGCTGATGCGTTTCTACAAACCGGGTCTTGTTCCGTTAATCCTGACTCAAAGAGGGGTCATCAAAATTTCCATCCCGGAAAAATACCCCGCATTTTTCCGGGAACCCCTATATAAATTGATTGTTCGCTGAATTCCATTCCGCGCATGCCGCTTCCAGCCGCTACTCTTGGGGAGTATTTTGTTTCCATGGATTATCACCATTTTTCACGAAATATAGCACAATTTTTGGCACAAACAATAAACTCAAAAGATATCACTGATAGTATAAAGAGAGTAATTGTAAGTCACAATACTTGACAAGTTCATAGGTTTTAAATAAACTGTACTTGTTCGAACAGGAGATGTCAACGAGGGTTGAAGTAGAATTGAAAGGCAGGTGAACGTGAAACACATATTCAGAACATTTTCGTTGATAGTGCTCGCAGCAATGCTTGCATCGTGCGAGAAGCCGATTGAAGGCGAGCTTGAGAAGTTACCTGTTGACATCAATACTGCTCCTGACAACCCGTGCTGGTCGGGAGATGGAACCAAGTTATACTTTATCGACCTTCCCCAATTGCACCATGTTGCCGAGTATGATATCAACTCAAAAAGTCAGAAAGAATTAACAGATCAATTTATACGGAGTTTTGACATTTACCCAAGCTCGAATCGTCTAGTTGCGGAAGATGGAAAATGGCTTTGGATAAGAGATCCTGCAACATGGGAGACGATTGATTCCCTTCGACCGTGTCAAAAAGCAATAGAAATGTCCGGCGGAGTCATTACCCCCAAGTTTTCGTACGAATCTGACAAGATCATTTACTACACTTTTAAAATCCTGGATTCGGTTTTCCTGCACCGTGTTGACATTGAAAATCATACAGATGAAGAATTGATGATTACTTTTGGTCAACAGGATATATTCTCTCCTGGTCCAGGAGATTCACTTTTTGTCTTGAATGATACAATTTACAACTTCGCCAGCGAGAAGAGAATTTACACCAAGATTAAGCCTTATTGGGTGCAATGGAACCCGGTAAGCGCTAATGAAATACTGATAGCTTCGGGCAAGGATAGCGATCTTTTTTTATTCGACATGGAAACTAAAAAGACACGAAGAATCACCGTTCCACTTTTTGAAGGTTATGTGTCAACAAATGCACAATTTTCTCCAGACGGCAAAAAGATCGCAATTGTGGGTTGTTTTTACGACGGGTATTATACTGGTCATAAATTGTGGCTTATGACACTTTCAAACTAGGAGGTGATGAATTAAGAGGATAAACTAGACCCATTGAGGGGTAAGAGGAACCAACTAACAATTCATAATCAAGGAGAGAAGGATGAAACTCCTGATAAGCTTTGTAGTTACAGTCGGCAGCGAAACGGATACGGTAACGGTAACGGACAGCACTCTTACCCGCTACAACTTCGTGATAGAATCTCCTAGCACTACGATGAGGGTAAAGATAACGGGCACGGACGCCACGCTTGCAAGGCTCATACTATACGAGTCCGACGGCTCCACTCAAGGCTACTACTCGAGAGGAGAGGAAGAAGGACCTTCCGGCCCTAAGCCTCTTGAGTTCAGACTCGATAACGTGATGCCTAACCCGTTCACGAAAACCGCTACCATAAGCTTTGCCATACCTTTAGCCGAGCCTGTGATCTTGAAGATGTACGATGTAACGGGCCGCGAGGTTCGCACGCTTGTCAACGGACCGGTTGCAGCCGGCGTGCACAGCGTTAACTGGGACGCAAGGGATAACCAGGCAAGAGCGGTGGCATCAGGCGTCTACTTCGTTCGAATGGCTACAAAGGACTTCAAGGCAAGCCGCAAGGCAGTGCTCCTGAAGTAACATTCAAACAGAGAAACTAAGCGGGGCGCTATGCGCCCCGCAATTTTATATCCCAAAAGAACGCAGAGCGTTCCTTTGGGAACCCTTGTTAACGTATGATCAAAAACTTGTTTGAGATTATATTCTTTCCAGATACAAACCTGGCGAAGTAAAGGCCTGAAGGCATATCGCGTGTTGACCAATGAAGCTCTCCAGTGTTCAGGTTGATAGCGCTTCTGAACACCTCGCGACCGCAGGCATCAAAGATGGATAGCTCACCACCGATGTCTGGTGCAAACGAGAACGCGACATCCTGAGTGTTAAGAGAAACTTCAAATTGGAAGGGGGTTACGGGTGTTGCGGGTGTTACGGGCTCGTTGATGCCGCTAATAGATTTTGTGACAGTATCATCCGTTGAGAGCTCGTCGAGCTCGAGCATAGGATATGCCCTCAAAGTAAAGGGGCCTCCACCTGTCACTGACCAGGGCTTGAAGGTTACCTGTTTGGATGATTCTTTGGGGATGGATACCTTCAGGGAGTCAACATACACACTTGTCGAGCCGCTCAGTATCTCAGCATAGACGTAGGCATCTTTATCGGCCTTAATGCCTTCGTTCGCAAAGGTTACTATTGGAGTATAGCTCGGACCTGTCAGTTCATCGGAATCTATGCTCTCTGACGCGTAGTCGTAATAGGCAACGCTGCGAAGCACGATGTTATCCCAGGAGACTTCCTGACCGAACCATGTATTTACATCAGAACTTCCCCATGCAGCAAGTTGGACTTCCTCAACGGTATCCTGTTGAGGCCAACCAGGAGGGTTGTTTGTCCATGCATGGTAGAAATCTACGGAGTATGGTGTCCATACTCCGCTGTCAGGGAATGGCACCGTAATTGTAAAGAATGTGTCATTATTCATAGGCATCGATGCACCAAACTCCCAACGTAGATATCTACCCTCTTGAGAACGAGAAAGTATATAGAATGAATGAGTGTACTTTGCCTTGTCGAAGAAGTTAACAACCCAAAAGCAAGTATCAATGTCTTTAACTGCTTTCGGAACGTAAAGGACTTGTTTGCAGAAAATGTTAACGCCTGCATCCATAACATAAGGGGTTTTCTTTGTGTCTGTCAGGAATGAATACTTACCCTCGTAAGCTCTGGTTGAGTCGTGTACGCTCACGCGGGCGCTGTCTGCACCGCCCTCCTTGTATTCCTCAATCTCCGTAGACCAGTCGCCTATGCCAAGCTCGGCTCCCGGGTCGCGTATAGCATTTACCCAAATCTTTGCAGAAAGCCCCAAAGATAACAC
>JAAYVC010000002.1 GCA_012517375.1 bacterium
GCTAATAGGTAAGCAGGCGATCCAGCTAGAGATACTAAAAAAAACGGAGGAGTTGGTGAAGGGTCGTCGTGGGCGGTAAGCATGCTTAAGAATGCGGGTTACACGATAGTGGACGCGTGTCAGGCTCTGGGGTATCGCGGAGCCGGTATTACGCGTCGGGGAGTCCCCGTAAAACCTGCCGATCCGCTCCGACCATCGGGACAGCACTCTGTTAAAGCGGATCAAGGCTCTGAAGTTGGAGCATCCGTTCTGGGGGTATCGCCGGGTTCGTGCGTGGCTGGTATACCGGGAGGAGGTGTTAGTGAATGAGAAGCGGGTTCGTCGCATCATGAAGGAGCATGGATTTACGGTATCTCAGGCGATTCACAAGGCTAAGAGAACTGCCTCCAGACCCAAGCCGAGGGCTGATAAGCCGTTGCAATACTGGGGCATAGACGCGACCAAGTTCATGGTCTGCGGTCTTGGCTGGGTCTACCTCGTGATAGTTCTGGACTGGTATACGAAGAAGGTAGCAGGCTGGAACCTTTCCGTAAGGAACAGGACGCAGGATTGGAAAGAAGCCCTCGATATGGCGGTCAATCGAGAGTTTGCCGATGGCGTTCGCGGCAGGGAATTGAAGCTCATAAGCGACAACGGGTCGCAGCCTACCTCCTTAAGCTTTATGAGGGATATGTCAGCGCTTGAGATAGAACAGGTATTCACGTCCTACAACAACCCGAAGGGTAACGCTTATACCGAGCGGATGATGCGAACCATCAAGGAGGAGGTCTTGTGGCTTAACGAGTTCTACTCGTTCCAGGAGGCGAAGGAGAAACTCGATGCGTGGTTTGTTGTGGATTACAACAAGCTATACGTGCACAGCAGCCTGGGATACAGGAGTCCGGAGGAGTTCGAGGCCCTTTACTCCCAGCAAGTTCTTAAGGAAGCAATGTGAAACCTCTAAACTCATTTTACCTCAAATCTGTCTTGACAAATGGGTCGCACTACAGGTGTAACGCATATATAGCTACTTTCAACTGCGAAAATTATGATCAGTACTACATGTCAATTATGAGAGTATTAACTTCGGGAGAAGTAAAAGACTATACAGATACATGGCCTGTCACAAAAATGAACGGTGATGCTTATATTGAAATCATCCCCGGAGATACGCTGGTGATAACAGGTTCTAATCAATCTGTACAAAGCAAAGTAATCGTAAAAGCATTAGTAACTTCTGAAGGATTGACTCCTATAGATGAATTGACATATCCAATAACCTGTTGTGCGCTTGGCTTACTAAGTATAACGCAGGGTATGTATAATGTATATGTAAATTGGGAACAAGGATTTGGATTGTTTGCATCAACAAAAGGTGACGGCACTTTCAAGCTTGCAAGTATGCATCTTACACCAGAAGCAAATTACGAGTGTACAGAATTAGGTAGTTACTCCTTGAAAGATTATACTTGGAGAACTTACACTGATATGTGGCTTCCGAAATCTACCGTTGAAAAATATAAAGATGAGGGCTTTACTGTGTTTCTTTCTGATCCCATCGATAGTACAACTACCCATGTTGTGCGTCTTGACGAGAAAGGATTCCCTATAGACCCTTCAACACTCAACGCTGGCGGCAAACGGACAACCTTACCATTCGCTGCATTACCAAATACATGTAAGCCATACGTCGAAATGCTTACTTGGGGTAATCAGTTTGGACTATACCCTGATTCGGGCAGAGTACAGTTCTGGGGCGTTGACCACGAAGGCAACCTTTACCTTTACAAAAAAACAAAGAAACGCTAAAGGAGGCCTCCAAGAAGTTACCCAGTGACTTCTCGGGGCTAAAAAAAGGAGGCGCTTGGTGTTTCAAGCGCCCCATGGTGATTCCTCCCCCCAGCACCATATTATCTTCTCCGCATTCCCCACCCATTCGCAACACAGCGCCCTTTGCCTTCTTTCGCATCCCCTGAGCGCAAGAAGCTCTCACCTCCTCCCAAGCCTTCCATCTCCCTCTAAAGACGGCAACATACACTAGAGCAAGAAACGTGCCAACTTGGCGCGAAAATTGAAGTTATATAATGCGCGCAAATCAAGCGTTTGCGGCGATGGTTTTGAGGCAGATCAAAATGTTACCATTTTATTTAACTAATAGTATCATGAAAATTATCCTTTGGTGAAATGGGAAAGCTCTTGGTAAGGAAGCCTCAAAGAAAAAGATAAGCCATATTTGTGCGGATTCCCCGGAAAATCCTTTCAACGACTATAGGGAAAGGTCGGGATTCCCAAAAGAGTTACTCCTGGTAACTTTTTTGGGGCAAAGGGGTTACCCGGAAAATCGTTCCCGGCGATTTTCTGGGGTGTTGTTCGGGGTCCCATCAATAAACCGCTTCGCGATTTATTGGGATAAGGGGGGTCCCCAAAAAGTTGCGTCCTGCAACTTTTTGGGGCAATTTATTTGCTCGCTGCCGCGCCAAGAGCAATAGAGTAGAGCTTGGTCTTGGCATCATCCGCGCGGGAAAGCATCACTACAGGCTTTGCCGCTCCGGCAACGATTCCGCATGCGCTTGCTCCGCCGAGATATATGAGTCCTTTTGCGAATATGTTCCCGGCGGCAATGTCGGGAACGATGAGGATGTCGGCAGCACCTGCGACCTTGCTCTTGACGCCTTTTATCTTGACCGCCTCATCGGATACGGCGAGATCGAGAGCGAGTGGTCCGTCCACGAACGCGCCCTTAATCTGTCCGCGGCATGCCATCTGGGTTATTTCTGCCCATTCCAAAGTGTCATTCATTTTGGGATTTACCACTTCGACCGCGGCAAGCAGGGCGACCTTAGGTTCAGAGATGCCGAGCGAGTGAGCGACCTCTATTGCGTTGTTGATTATATCGAGCTTTGTAGTGATATCGGGCGCTATGTTCATTCCCCCGTCCGAGACAAGAAGCAGCCTTCCGAGCGAGGGCGGTTCGAGAATAGCGATATGGGAAAGCACCCTGCCTGTGCGGAGCCCGACCTCCTTATCTAGAACGGCTCCGAGGAATTTTGACGTTTCGAGATGGCCTTTCAGGAGAAAATCGCCCTTCGTGCGAACCTCCTCGACTGCGGCAATCGCCGCTTCGGCATCCAAACAGTCCTTTATCTCGAAGCCGTCGAGCTTGACGCCCGCCTCATCGGCAGCTTTTTTTATGCTCTCCTTAGGTCCGCAAAGAATGCCCTTTGCTATGCCTTCGGACTGAGCTATCGAGAGCGCTTCAAGGGTTACGTGGTCCTGAGCGGCGGCAACAACCGCCCGGCGAGGACCATGTTCACGAGCCTTTGCCTTTATGGCTTCAAGAGAGTTGATCATGTCTCCCCTTAGAGATTGAATGCTCGTTTAAGGCTATCCCTGAACTGTATGAGTCCGGGCTCTGTGGGATTCATGCGTATAAGCTCGTCGAGAACGCCTATAGCCTTGGCAGGCGCATTAAGGTAGTCGAGGTAAAGACGGAACGCGACCTCGTGTCCAGGGTATCGCCTGTTCCAGGCGTCGGTCAGCTCCATCGCTTTTGCCGTGTCTTTTGTCGTTTCAAGGTAGAACAAAGCAAGGCTCACCAGCGGCTGGTAGTTTTCCCTGGTTGCGGATGCGTAGGCTTTTTTGAGTTCCTGTTCCGCTCTGACAGTGTCGCCCCGACGCAGGTAGCCTATGCCCTGGCGGATGTAGAAATCGCCGCCGAGCCAATTATTGGCTTCGAGCTCCTTACGGTACTTATCGGCGTCTTCGGTTGCGCCAGCCTGGGACGCGAACATGTATAGATTCAAAAGGAATACCCTGCGAACCTCCGGTTCAACTTCAAACTGGGCAACCGGCTTGACGAACTCATAGGCTTTCTTAGGTTCTCCCCTTGAGGCAAGAAGCTCGCCTATCTCCTGCATTGCGACGCCGTAGTTGATGAAAAGCCCTTTTGCCTGCTCGTCGCGGCGCACCTTGGGGTCGAGTATTGATTTCATTTTGAACTCTTTAGTAAATATCTGCACAGAACGGTCTATATTGATAGCCGGGCGGGTCAGTGCAGTATCGGATGGCGGCGCCTTGCGGAAGCGCAGTGCCAGTCCTTCCTGTATGAGGTAAGGTCCGAACTCAGAAACCCTGGATGGTGATACCGTAGACGAGAAGTAAACGGGCATAACGGTTTCCTTGTAGTCCTTCATCACGTTGTCGATGAACATGGGCGCCGGCAGGAGATAGTCTCGGGGAATCTTGGTCGAGAAGCCGGATACAGAAACCTTTTCGGAATCGGCGTATACCTTGCCTGCATTGGTGGCTAACATGTCGCGTATCATTAAATCCGCAAGCATGATTACCCTGTTGCGTCCAAGGATTACGTAAGCCGGAAGATTGTCGATCTCGCCCGAACCGTAGTCCGCGACTATGTAGCCAATCCCGTTCTCCTTTTTCTCAGGTTCCATTGCAAGGCTCACAAGTCCGGTAAGTGTATCCACACTGCCGACTTTCCTGCGAGACGAGTCATAGAGATTACCGTGCCTGTCAGCCTTGACCTTCCTGCCGAAGAAGGTAAACTCGAACGTCTTCGGCTTAACCGGCGGATGAGCCGCGTAACCCTCCCAGGCGTTTCCTGCCGAGGTCTTCACGAGAGGGATTTTTTCATTTTTCGATTCGTATACGAAGGATACCGGCGCGCCCTTTCGCTTCAACTGTTCGATGTACCAGGGAGTGTTAAGGAGAGAGAGATTGGCGTTGATGACGCCGTGCTTGTATGGTTTCTTGTTGTTTTCGTAGCTTGTAGAAGGAACCTCCTGCACGAACCACAGCGGGAATGTATCGTTATCGCCGTTCGTAAAGATGACCGAAGGCTCCCTGCAGGAGGCAAGAATGTTGTAGCCGTACTCAAGGGGTATCCAGTCGCCGTGACGGGAAAGGAAGGGCAGGTTCACGATGCCTGCAAGGACGGCAGCGCCAATCGTTACGCCGCCGGTAACTCCTGAGAGAACCCTGAAAAGACCTTTTCTTTTTACAGACTGCTTGAGACTCGCTATTATCTCAAACAGCCCGAACCCAGTGAAAAGACCCCAGATGGCATAGCTGAAGGTAAAGAAGTAGTCTCGTTCGCGAACCTCCTGGGGAAGAGACGTAAATCCTTTCGGTAAAGGTCCGCTGTGCGGGAACCGCATGTTGACGTATATGACGAGCCCGACAGAAGCAAGAAGATACCCCGTAAGCAGGAGCCAGAAAAGCTTCTTATCCCTCTTCGCCAGAGAATAAAGACCCATGATGCCTAAGGCGGTGGGTACGGCCGTAAGAAGAACCCTTCCTGCAACGGTCAGCGCCGACTTGCCTGAAAGAGCCTGCATGCCCCACTGCCACAGATAGTACTTGATGTACATCACGAACTGCCATAGTATTCCTGCAATGGGACCTATTCCTGTAGCCTGGCCTGTATCAGGGTCAACAACGGTCTTGCGAGGCCATAGCTGGTTCTGAACGGTTGCCCTTCCGTACTGTTCCCTGCGGAGAACGGAGAAGAAGCGGTCCCACGTTTCGGGAGCGACCATGTTTATGGAGGGGTGCTGGTGAGCGCGAATGAGGAGATACAGCTGTACCGAATAACCTATAGCCACAAGTACGGCTCCAATGGCAAGGAACTTCATGTCGAGCTTGTATTCCTTCGCGGCATAAAGGAAGACGCCGACGAATACTGCTACGCCAAGCAGAATCACCAAAAGAGGAAGCTTTAGCGCCGCAAGAAGAATCAGGAGGAGGTAGGAACCCAGGAAAAGCCATGCCGGAGTGAATCCCTTTCTCGACATCTTGCTCTGAGTAAAGATGTAGCCCACAAACAAGGACAAAACCGCAATCTGAGGCCACCCCAGCTCGAACAGCATGAAGGACAGCCCGAGAATTCCAAGAAAGAATGCCGGAAGAAGCCTGTGGTTCACAATAGCTATAAAGGGAATGAGACCGAAAAGCATGAGCAGGGGTGTAAGGTGGATACCTGAGGAGAGAACAGTTATGTAGAGAGCAAGGAGCACAAGGCTATTGGCGTTCAAAGCATCGTTCTTGAAGGAAGCCGCCGGAGATGCAAGCGGTGAACCGGTTCCTCCTGCTACAGCACCTACTGCCTTATGCGCTTCGAAACGATCACGCCACAGAACGGTCAGGTATATGATTCCGAACCCTATAAGGGTCGACGGAGAATACACCTCCGCCTCCAAGGAGTTGTCCCATACTGAGAAGGCGAAAAGAATGAACAGTGCGCCTGCGACGCCGGCAACGGTAGGAATCCACTTCTCCATCGACTCCGTCTTGACTATCTTGAACGAACGAATAACGCGGCTGATAAGAAGGGATGCCAGGGCAGCGGTCAAGGTTCCGGAAAGAACGCTCATGAAATTGATGCGCATGGCAATCTCGGGGAATATCGGCAACAGAGAGAAGATTCGACCCACGAGTACGAATAAGGGCGTTCCAGGCGGATGAGGTACGCCAAGAATGTGGGAACAGGCAAGAAACTCGCCAACGTCCCAGAAGGCAACCGTAGGCGAAACGGTGTAAAGGTAGATTACGAGAGCGATAACAAAGACAATACCGGCTACAAGCCAGTCCATCCGGCGTTGATTCATTTCTCCTCCTTGGAGTAAATCTTTTCAAGGTAGGCTGTAAGTTCTTTAATTTCTAAGTTTGTATAAAGTTTTCCTTCAAGTCCGACGCTTACCCCTCCGGTTTCCTCGCTCACTACTATTGAGACGGCATCAGTGGCAGAACAGATACCCAGTCCTGCACGGTGACGCATCCCGTAGTAATCTTCTATCCAAGGTTCGTCGCTTACGGGCAGGATGCTCGCCGCTGACAACACCTTATCGCCCCTTATGATGCATGCCCCGTCATGAAGGGGTGAGGGCGGAGTAAAGATTGAGACGATGAGCGCCGCCGATACCCGCGCGTCAATCCTTGTTCCTGTGGCTACATACTCCCCGAGATCGATATCCCTCTCGAACACGATCAGAGCCCCTATCTTGCGCTTGCGCATCTCCTCCACCGCCTTCATTATCTCGGCAACCGCTACGTGAGACTCGGAACGCACGAGAAATCTCAGGAGCCTGTAGCGGCCCATCCTGGCAAGGGCATTGCGAATTTCGGGCTGAAAAAGAATGACGAATGCGATTATCCATATCGCCATCAACGAGTTGAGGATAAGGGAGAGCGCCGCGAGGTTGAGGGTACGGGCGACAAGCGTAGATATGAAAATCAATACAAGCCCTATCAGTATCTGAAGCGCTCTGGTTCCTTTTATGAAACGAAGGAAAAGATAGATGATTATCGTGACAACGGCGACATCTACAAAATCAAGAATCCCCGGCCTCAGAATATCTGTCACCGCTCGCCCCCTTTGGATATGAGAGATGCAGCGTCAAGAGCCCTTCTGTGCTCTGCTACGTCGTGCACACGCAGGATTGAGGCTCCGTTAAGGTAGGAAATAACGGACGCAGCAATAGAAGCCTCAAGTCTTTCTCCGACCTCAAGCCCCAGAAGCTTGCCTATAAAGGATTTTCTGGATGCGCCGACAAGGATGGGTACTCCGAACGCCTTCAGTTCCGCAAGCCTCGCTATGGCTAGAGAGTTATCGTGAACTCTTTTTCCGAAGCCTATACCAGGATCAATAAGCATTTTTTTGACTGAAAGCCCGATTGCGTTTATCTCATCGAGTTTTGCCCGGAAGAATTCGTAAAGCTCCTCGTTGAAGTCATCGTATTGAGGGTCATTCTGCATCGTCTTGGGAACACCCTTGGAGTGCATAAGAACGTACGCGGCTCCCGAGCGCGAAGCCAGCGACCATAGTTCCGGAACCTTGCCGCCCGAGACGTCGTTGATTATGGAAGCACCCGCTTTTATAGCCCGCTCCGCTACAAGCGGCGAGGTAGTATCAATGGACCAGTGAATATCCTTAGTTTTAAGATACTCAAATACAGGATTCAGACGCTCAATCTGAGTGTCGGTAGAAACAGCATCGGCTCCGGGTCGGCTCGACTCAGCGCCCACGTCGATTATGTCCGCTCCCTCATTCAGCATCTCTTCCAATCGAGAGATAGCCGCTGATGGTTCAAGATAGGAGCCGCCGTCTGAAAAGGAGTCCGGCGTAACATTCAGGACGCCCATAATGACGGGTCTGTCAAGAGGAAGGGCACTTTTAGGAAGATTTATGCTGGAAGGCGGGTTTTCGAGGTTACCTAACAGAGTGAATATCTGTTTTTCGAAGCCTGCAAGCCCGAACGGCTGTCCGGAAAGCGATACGGCAACCCTTCCGAGCTGTCGTCTTGTCCCCATAAACAGGGCATCCGAGCAGTCTACTTTACCCGTTATCACGTCCCTGTGTACGGCAACGTCCGCGCCAAGGGATAGCGCGGTCTGTTTGAGAATGTTCGCCGCCGGCGTCAGCATGCCCTTTATCTTCAGAAGGAAGGAATCCTTCTTATCAAGAAATATTCCGAGACACGATTCGTCAACCTCAAGCCTCCTGAGTTCTGATTCCAGAACGGCATTTGACGCCGCGGCAATAGGTCTCAAGTACATCAGAGCCTGAGTCCTTTCATCAATGAAAGCGCCTCGGCTCTTGTTTCTGCCCGTCTCAGAGCTCCTCGCATCGCAGAAGTCAGGGTTAGGGTTCCCGGCTTCTTGACCCCCCGCATCGTGACGCACAGATGCTCTGCTTCTATGACAACCATGACGCCCAAAGGATTCAGAACCTCGTTGAATATGTCTGCAATCTCGGCTGTAAGCCGCTCCTGAATCTGGGGTCTGCGCGTAAGGATATCGACAAAACGCACGATGTCGCCGAATCCCGTAATCCTGTTCTCGCGCGGAATGTAGGCGACGTGAATCTTGCCGAAGAAGGGAAGAAGATGATGCTCGCAGAAGGAGTAAAAGGGAATATCCTTCACGAGAATCATCTCGTCCTGATTCTGCGCTGTGTAGGTTTTTAGAACGTCTCTGGGGTCCTGCCCGATTCCCGATAGAACATCGGGAAGCATCCGGGCTACAGCCTGCGGAGTATCGCGAAGACCAGGCCTTAACGGATCTTCGCCGATAGCTTTCAGGAGAAGCTCTACGGCCTGCTCAACCCCTTTTACGTCCACCACCGTCCTTAGATTTGCCATGTCCGGGTTTTTCTTGATTCCTTGACTTCTTTTCGGCATTCGGCTTGTCCTTGATCCCGAGTATCGAGTCTATATCCTGGGCGTCGAGCGTCTCCTTCTTTATGAGTGTTTCGGCCAGTTCCTTGAGCTTGGAGACGTTGCGCTCAACAATATCCTTCGAACGCTTGTGCTGGCCTTCCACAATGCTTCTGATCTCGTCGTCAATAAGCTGGGCGGTCTTTTCACTGTAGTTGCGCTGAACGCCCATCTCGCGGCCCAGGAATATCTCGGCTTCAATCCTTCCGAAGGTTAATGGGCCGAGCTTTGAGCTCATGCCCCATTCGCAGACCATCTTGCGGGCAAGAAGCGTGGCTTTTTCGAGATCGTTTGCGGCTCCTGTCGAGAGATCGCCGAACACCTTCTCCTCGGCGGCCCTTCCGCCGAGCATGAAAGCAATCTGGTTCTCGCAGAAGTCCTTCGGGTAAATCTTGCGCTCGTCTATGGGCAGGGACTGCGTTACGCCGAGAGCCATCCCGCGCGGAATTATCGTGACCTTGTGAAGGGGATCCATTCCCGGAATCATCCGCGAGACAAGGGCATGGCCGGCCTCGTGGTACGCTGTGCGGCGCTTCTCCTCAGGCGAGAGGAGAAGGCTGCGGCGCTCCGCACCCATCAAGACCTTGTCCTTGGCGTCCTCGAAATCCTGGGCGGTAACGCTTTCACGGTTCCGGCGTGCGGCTATCAAAGCGGCTTCGTTGACCATGTTCTCGAGATCGGCTCCTGTGAATCCCGGGGTGCCCCTTGCAAGAACGGAGAGGTCGACGTCCGCGGCAAGGGGAATCCTGCGGACTTTTACCTTGAGGATCTCCTCTCGTCCGAGAACGTCGGGCTGATCGAGAACAACCTTGCGGTCGAAGCGGCCGGGCCGCAGGAGCGCCGGGTCGAGGATGTCGGGCCGATTAGTGGCAGCCATTATGATGATTCCGTCCGAACCCTGAAAGCCGTCCATCTCGACAAGGAGCTGGTTTAGCGTCTGCTCTCGCTCGTCGTGACCTCCTCCGAGTCCTGCTCCGCGGTGCCGTCCCACGGCATCTATCTCGTCTATAAAAATGATGCATGGCGCATGACGCTTGCCCTGGTCAAAAAGATCACGAACTCGAGACGCGCCGACTCCCACGAAGAGCTCTACGAAATCTGAACCGGAGATCGAAAGGAAGGGCACGCTCGCCTCCCCGGCAACGGCACGGGCAAGAAGCGTTTTCCCGGTGCCGGGCGCGCCTACAAGAAGCACGCCCTTGGGGATTCGGCCGCCCAGACGGCTGAATTTGCGTGGAGAACGGAGAAATTCGATTACTTCTTCCAGCTCCTCTTTTGCTTCCTTTACGCCTGCGACATCTTCGAAGGTAACGTTGGGCCGGGTCTCTGTAGTGACCCTTACCCTCGATTTGCCGAACTGAAGGTTTCGCGACGCTCCTACCTGCGACTGTCTCATTATCATGAACCAGAAAAAGAGTATGAGAACCCAGGGAACGATTGAAAGAAGTATGCTGAGCCACTGGACGCGGTTCTGGGCTCTTACCTCGACGCCTGCCGCCCTGAGGTCATCAATAATTTTAGGGTCGTCGAACGGTATGAGAACCTTGAAGCGGTTAGTAGTAACGGTGTCGCCGTTTACGTCGCGTATCTTAAGCTTTCTTGCATCCGGTCGATTGGGGTCTCCGAAGTATCCTGTAATTTGTTTCTCGGAGATGGATACATTCTTCAACTCGGGGATTAAATTCCGGAACTCGGTGTAGGATATCTCAGGCGTCTGCGGACGCATGAAGAGAAAATAATAACCTACAGGTATTATAATAAGCAGAACTACCCATATAAGGATGGTTCTCAAATTAACTGAACCCGCCTGCTGCGGCGGTTTATTAGCCATTTTCACCTCTCAAAAGAGTCATGATGATTATTTCTTTCGTTCCGCCCGTTACGGGTGCAACGGCCGAACGCATTAAGCCTACAATCCACAAAACACTTTCTCCCATGCACAAAAGAGGCCAGCCCTTTCTTAAGTCTCGCGGCACTTTTTTTTCCGTAAAGACTTTCTTGATCTTGATTTCTTTATTGTGCCCGAAAGGGATAATCTTGTCCCCTTCGCGCCAGGGCCGCAGCGTAAGAGGCGGCTTAACCTCATTTGCATCAAACGCAACGCTATCAAAATTATATTGTACTTCCCTTTTTTCCCCCTTCTCGGCCTTCAACCGCCATCCGAAACGGGAAAGATGCACTTCCTTGTTCAAATCCTCAATCGTATAAGCGTCCCATTCGCTCGCATCCTCAAGCGGGAGAAGTCTAAGACGTCCGTAAGAGCGTACGAGTCTTTGGCCTCGCCCTCTTGCAATCTCCCGTGTTCCGCGAATAGAACCGGAAAGAAGGATTTTCATCAAATCATGCAGCCCTAGCCAGGGTGCGAACCGCCGCAAAACGCGGATTTGTGTAGCAATATTATATTGTGAAAGCTTGGAAGTGTCAAGTTCAAGGTTTTTTTTAAGCGACCCCGATCCTTGAGCGGAAACAACGGCAGGCGGGGAGGGCAAGGAGGGCGAGGAGGGTGCAGAGGATGACGGCTGGTCGGAAAAGCGCATAATATACTCTAAAGCAAGGCTTGCCTCTTTATCAAGCGACTCCTTAGCTAGATCGCCAAGTTCAAGGGTTCTTGAGAGCGTTGTTTCGATTGAAGGGTTAATCTCCTTAAGGATAGGGATTACCCGATGCCGGATGAAGTTGCGAACGAAGGAAACGGATTCGTTGGAAGCGTCCTCGCGCCAGGACAGCCCGCTGGATTTGAGATACGTGAGCACTTCGTCCCTTGTGCAGCGGATAAGAGGCCTGATGAAACATGCTCTTCTTGCCGGTATGCCCCACAATAGAGGTTCTGCCCTTCCCCGGATAAGGGAGATTAGAAGCCATTCCGCATTATCTGACGCAGTATGCCCCAGAGCCGCAAGGTCATAATCGCCCGATTCAAGCAGTTTTCCGAGCCCCTTATACCTCAGTTTTCGCCCTGCCATCTCCAGGGAAAGACCATTCTCCCCGGCATACCTCCCGGCATCCGCACGTTCAAGGTGAAATGGCAGCTTGAGGTTGCTCGAATTTTTTTTCACGAATTCCTGGTCTGCGTTGGACTCGCTCCCGCGCAAGAGATGGTTGAGGTGGTATACTCCGAGTTTTTTTATTCCGAGGGTTTCACGGTTCCTGCAGAGATAGAAAAGGAGAGCGGTTGAGTCAGCCCCGCCTGAACAGGCGACCACAACCTTTGCACCCTCCCTGAAGCCGCACTCTCTTCTTAAGGTTTGCTCAACTTTCTTCTCGAACGTCACTTTATTTGAGAACCAGGAAGAGCACGATGCCAAGGGCACCTGCGGCAAAACAGTAGAAACTGAACAGCCAGAACTTCCTTGAAACGACTATTCTGCGAAGCGCCCAGAGCGCGAACATGCCTACGCCAAGACTCGCCGCGAATCCTGTGGCAAGTGCAGGGATGGAGCCCAGGCTCGTGATATCCTTTAATTCGAGTATGTTGGCGGCAAGAACCGCAGGCAGGGACAAAAGAAAGCTGAACTCAAACGCCTCTACCGAGGCTACACCAAGAAGAAGGGCGGTCGCTATGGTCAGACCCGAGCGTGAAAGACCGGGAAGTATTGCCGCGGCCTGGGCAATGCCTATTATTATGGCGTCGGAAAGACCCAGAGGCTTCGAGCGCTCCTTTGACCAGCGGGTAAGAAGAAGCACAAGACCGGTACCTATCAAAAAGAAAGGCACGTACAAGGGCTGGTTGAAGATTCGCTCTATGGGCTCCTTTGCCAGAAGCCCCACCAGAGCTGCCGGTATCGAACCTACGATTATGTATAGAATCATCTTCAAGCTGGACCTTCGTTCTTCCGGGGTTCTGAATATATCGGCTAAGAGCTTCCATATCCTTTTTGCGAAGAAGATGATGAGCGCCGCAAGCGTTCCAAAGTGAAGGAACACTACTGTTGCGAGCGCCGCTTCCTTGAAGTTTAGGATATTCTCCGCAAGCACCAGATGGCCGGACGAAGAAACCGGCAGAAACTCCGTCAGCCCCTGAAGCACCCCCAGAATAAACATCTTCCAGATCATCTCTGCTCCTTAATGATTAAAACTCCCAGAAAAGATCCGCGCCTACACGTGCGCGAGTCGTATTATTACCCTGCACATTGTCGAGATTGGTTGTCTGGACAAGCTTTCCCCATACATCAAGATAGCTCCGACCAATAAGGGTAAGTTTTAAATCCAGACGACCGGAGAAACGGTTCTCTACAACACCGGACGGGAACGGAGGGTGATAGGCAGCGCTGTCCGCCGCTCCGTCGTCTTGAAAGTCCCGCCATTCATCACCCTCGCCGTGGCGCTCGTAGCGGCCATCGAAGCCCAGGGTAATGGGAGGAGCTACCCGCCAGGAGATGTAGACCCTTGCGCGGTCAGCGTCAGGACCGAGGTCGTCGCCCAGTATCCTGCCCCTGAACGTATAGTTCTGGTTATCGTGGCGCTGGGCGTACGTCCATTTGGTAATCGCGGTATAGTCGGCGCGCAAGTCAACCTCGGATTTGAATATTGAGACCCACTGCGCTCCTATCGTTCCTCCTATCTTGTTTGGACCCGTTGCCGGCTCGTAGGCGAAATCATCGACAATAAACTCAGCATAGATTTTAAAGGGTCTCAAGAATACCTCTGCGTCGGCAGACCAGAGTATGTTCTCGTCCTGGAGCTTGTTCCACTGCATGAAGTAGTAGAAGGCGAACGGCGCCGCAATGTAGACAAACACGTCGTTGGAGTCGTTTGCAACAAGCGCCTCCGAGAGTCCAAGCTTCCAGGTGCGGCTCGCGTACTCGAAGCGGTGCATTATCAAACGCTTGTCCGCTTGCAGCCACGAAAATAGCGTCGTGAAGTTTACGCCCTTCCAGTGGAGGGTGTAAGCGGCGTGGTCTATTCCCCATGGTTCGGTTGAAAGAATGAGTCCGCCGTCGGGTACGGGCCCCATGTGAATCTCGGAACGTCCAGCCTGAATGTGCAGCCAGTCGAAGTCTACATCGAGCCTTGCGTCAGGAATCTCGGCGAAAACGGGACGCTCGTCCCCGCGCCAGGACTTTGCATCGAAGCAGGAGTCCCACTTCGGCGCATACGTGATGCGGTGGGTTGCGAAGAAAGAGAACGGACCGATACCGCCCTCGTAGCGCACCTCGGGTCCTGCGCGAAGGGAGTCCGGAATCTTGTATGATGCGCCCACCGCTCCGCCTAGTTTGAAGAACGCCGACGCACCGCTCTCTCCTCCATTACCCTGGAGCCTGAGCGCGGGCGCCCAGCGCTTGAATCTCGATTTAATAATTCCAAGCGAAGCAAGATCAAAGCTGTCGGCTCGGGAAAGCGCTGCTTCAGGATTGAACGCCTCGAACACCTGCTTTTCTGTATACGGTCGGGTGTCGGGCAGACCCTGAAGCGCTCCTTTAGCCTCGAGCCTAGCTATGGCGATGTACGCCGGATCATCCAGCGGGATGATTTGTGCGAATAAAAGTGTAATAATCAATATTCTAAACCTCCAAGCGTAACTTTAACTTTGACGCAACAAAAGTCAACCCGTAACACTACCCGTAACACTACCCGCAACACCGCCCGCAACAACCCTCTCCCTGGAGCTTGAAGGAACCTCAATTCGGTATTACCTACCCTCAGGCGAGCGTGGTACCCTTACCGTATACGACCCATCGGGCCGTAGTATCGAGAGCTACCGAGTCCAGGGCGAAGGCAAAGTGGCGATGAGGGCAAACCTCCCATCGGGCGTGTATTTTATTAAGCTTGAGGCGGGGAAGGCAAGCGTCACTAAGAAGGTGGTGGTTTTGCGTTAATAACCCCCTCCTAGCGCTTCCTTGAAGCGCAATCCTCCCCACGAGGGGGGAGGGGTAAGAATAGGAAATCCCCCCTACCCCCCTTAATAAGGGGGGCTCCCTCACCCGGCTGAAGC
>JAAYVC010000003.1 GCA_012517375.1 bacterium
CTAGGTTACCTGAATGATAAGCTTATTCTGGTTGACAACATGGCTTGCCAGCCTATAATTCCCTCTAAATGATTGAACTCGGAAAGAAGTCCAAGTCAACAAACGACATACTCGAAAAAGTCGCGCGCGTCTCGGAAGTTGACGTTTTCGCGTGCTATCAGTGCGGACGCTGTTCCGGCGACTGTCCGTCCATCAATCTCATGGACATTCTGCCAAACCAGGCCATACGCCTCACCCAGCTGGGTGAGATAGATCGCCTACTCGCATCAAAGACCATATGGGTTTGTGCATCGTGCTTCACATGCACGTCGCGTTGTCCCAAAGGCATCGACATCGCGCGCGTCCTGGAGGTTCTCAGGCAGGTGTGTTTAAGAAAGAATATTGACTCGCTCGACCTCAATCGGATTCCAGAAGAAGAGCGCATGAAATATCCGACCATTGCATGGGTTTCGGCGTTAAGGAAGCTTTCGGCCTGATGGAACAAAATCCCGTAAAGAGTTTTGCCTACTATCCGGGCTGCACAATGAAAACCACAGGTAAGGTTTTTGAAGAGTCCACTTTTGCGGTCGCGAACGCGCTCGGCATCGAGCTCAAGGAACTGGAACGCTGGAACTGCTGCGGAACCGTCTTTTCGCTCGCCAGGGACGATACTATGCACCAGATGGCGACTATCCGCAACATGATGCGGGTGGAGGCCATGGGCATGCGCGAGGTCGTAACCCTCTGCTCCATGTGCTATAACACGCTTAAGCGCGCTAACGAATACATCTCAGCGGATCCCGTAAAGCTTGCCGAGCTTAACGACTTCATGTACGAGGAGCCGGTCAAGTACTCGGGCAATATCAAGGTTCGCCACTTTCTTGAAATCCTCAGGGACGACTTAGGCTGGAAAGCAATCTCGGAAAAAATAGCCAAACCACTATCAGGTCTCAAAGTGGCGTCTTACTACGGCTGCGCGCTTGTGAGACCTTCAGGAGCGGGCGTCGACAGTCTCGAGAACCCAACAGTCATGGAGGATTTAGTTCGGGCGGTTGGTGCCGAGACTGTGAACTGGGCATCCAGGCTCGAGTGCTGCGGTTCCTACCATACCATACCGCGCAAGGAGTTGGTTTTCGAGCGCGCGGAGCGTATTGTTGGCGAGGCGCGCAAGTCTGGAGCCGACCTCATCATACTCTCCTGTCCCTTATGCGAGTTCAACCTCGAAGCGCGCCAGCCAGAAGTCAAGGATGCAAGATACGGGTTCAAAGGTCTTCCGGTTCTCTACTTCACCCAGCTTATGGGTCTGGCTTTGGGTATCGAACCTGGTATACTCGGTATGACGGATGATTACGTTCTGAAAATCGTCAGCCAGAGGGGTGCGGCATGAAAAAGCCTCGCATAGGCGTGTTCGTCTGCCACTGCGGGCTCAACATCGCAGGCACCGTTGACGTTGAACGCCTTGCAGAGGAAGCCAGGGGGATCGAAGGTGTTGTTTTCGCAAAGAGTTATATCTATATGTGTTCGGAACCGGGGCAGGATCTTGTCGTCGAGACTATAAAGAACGAGCACCTTGACGGCATTGTAGTCGCTAACTGTTCGCCTACCCTTCACGAGCGCACCTTCCGCAAAACCGGCCAGCGCGCCGGTCTCAATCCCTACCGCGTAGAGATAGCCAACATCCGCGAGCAGGTTTCCTGGCCTCATCCTAAGGATAAGGAACAGGCCACACGCAAGGCGTTGACGGTCGTCCGCGAGACCGTTCGCAAGCTTGCGCTCGACCGGAGTCTCGAACCATTCCAGGTGCCGATTACTCACAAGGCACTCGTCATCGGCGGCGGCGTAGCAGGCATTCAGGCCGCGCTCGATATCGCCGACGGCGGGCACGAAGTCTACCTAGTGGAAAGGCGTCCGACCATCGGCGGAAACATGCTTCAGCTGTCCGAGACGTTCCCTACGCTCGACTGCCCTCAATGCATCATGACCCCCAAGATGACCGAAGCAGCCCAGCACCCGAACATCCATCTGCTTACCTATTCGGATGTTGAAGAGGTTTCGGGCTATATAGGCAACTTCGACGTGAAGATTCACCGCAAGTCTCCTTATATTGACTGGTCGAAATGCAACGGCTGTTCGGATTGCGCCAGGGTGTGTCCGGTTGAGATGAAGTCTGAATGGGATCATGGGCTTTCAAGGCGCAAGGCTGCATACAGACCGTTTGCCCAGGCAGTGCCTAACAAATTTACAATCGATAAATCCGATCAGGAAGCGCCCTGCCGTGCCGCATGCCCTGTTCACCTCAACGCTCACGGATACGTTGCTGCAACATCGGCGAAGGAGTACGGTCAGGCGCTTTCAATAATTCGAAACGATGCGAGCTTTCCGTTTGCTGGTGTTGCTGGCCGCATCTGCACGCATCCATGCCAAAAAGCATGCTCACGCAAGGAAATTGACTCTGAGTCAGTAACTATCAAGCACATCAAGCGCTGGCTCGCCGATTGGGAGCTTCGCGAGAAGGGCGAGGCCGGTATGGAAGTCGAAATCGCCAAACCGTCCGGCCACAAGGTCGCGATAGTAGGGGCAGGGCCCGGAGGGCTTCAGGCGGCGGTCGATCTGGCGAAGGCCGGGCATGACGTCACAATCTTTGACTCGCAGGAAAAGCCTGGCGGCATGTTGCTTTCGGGGATTCCTTCCTTCCGCCTGCCAAAGGATGTGTTACAGAAAGAGTGCGAGCTTGTTTTCAAGCTCGGTGTCGGATACAAACCGAATACTACTATCGGCAAGGATATACCGCTCAAGCAGCTAATAAAGGAATACGATGCAGTCTACCTTTCGGTCGGAGCTTACAAAGAAGGCAAGATGAACATCCCTGGGGAGGAACTCGAAGGCGTTGCAGGAGGAGTTCAATTCCTCGGCGCCTTGAACCGCGGCGAAAAGCCCAGGATAGGCAGGAAAGTCGCTGTTGTTGGCGGCGGCAACTCCGCTATGGATGCCGCGCGTTCGGCGCTACGCATGGGTTCGGAAGTCACCGTAATATACCGCCGTACCGAGAAGGAGATGCCTGCCATAGCGGACGAAGTCAGGGCTGCAAGGGAGGAGGGGGTCAAATTCATGCTCCTCACTAATCCTGTCCGATTCAATGGCGAGAAAGGCAGACTCAAATCCGTTGAGGTAATCCACATGGAACTCGGCGAACCCGACTCGTCAGGAAGACGCCGTCCGGTTCCGCTCGAGGGTTCGGAAGAAATTCTTGAGTTCGACAACGTGTTCCTCGCTGTAGGTGAAAAGCCGGAGCTTTCCTTCATCGCACCGGATGACGGTATCTTCTTGACGTCATGGGGAACGATAGCTGTCGATGAAGAAACACTCATCACATCCAACCCCAAGGTTTTCGCCGGCGGCGACTGCGTAACCGGACCTGCTACCTTCATAGACGCAGCGGGAGCGGGCCGAAAGGCAGCACGCTCGATAAACCTGATGCTCGACGGAAAAGATTTCGCAAGCAACCGTGCTAACGAGCTTTCACGCAAATCCGACCTTATGGGCGACAAAGACCTTGCTTCCCCTGCCTTATTCAAGCATATGCCAGAGCTTGCGGTCGCAGAAAGGGTTTCCAACTTCAGCGAGGTCGAACTCGGATATTCCGAGGAAGATATTGTAGAGCAGGCAAAGCGATGCATACATTGCGGCGGATGTTCCGAGTGTCGGCTCTGCGAGATTGCATGCGAACCCAAAGCTGTCGCTCACTCCCTCAAACACTGGACTGAGGAAGTCAACGTGGGCGCCATAGTCGTCGCGACCGGTTTCGAACTTATGCCTCTGGATCGCATGCCCGAATACGGAGGCGGTAAATTCGCCAACGTCATCGACGCCATGCAATTTGAGCGGATACTCTGCGCATCCGGTCCTACTGCGGGAGAGGTTCGCCGGCCGTCGGACGGAAAAGTGCCCAAGAAGATTGCGTTCATTCACTGCGCTGGCTCACGCGATCCCGAGCACGGAGTGGCTTATTGTTCACGTGTTTGCTGCATGTACTCAATAAAACAAGCCATGCTCTACAAACATACCGTTCACGACGGGGAAGCATACCTTTTCTACATTGACATCCGTTCCAACGGAAAACGCTACGAGGAGTTCTACGCACGTACGTTAGAGGAAGAGCATGCAACCTTCATCCGCGGCAAGGTCTCCCGTCTTTATGAACAGAATGGCACCGTTACCGTTTACGCCGAGGACACGCTTTCCGGCCAGTCTGTCACGCTTGATGCGGATCTCGTGGTCGTTGCGCCTGCGATGCTTCCATCTACCGCTGTACAGGAACTCGCATCCAAGCTGCGTCTTGCTACGGACGAGTACGGCTGGATATCAGAGGCGCATCCCAAGCTGCGCGCGGTTGAAACACTTACGGGAGGCATATTCGTTGCGGGCGTGACCCAGTTCCCGAAGGATATCACTGATACCGTCTCCCAGGCCTCAGGCGCTGCCGGAAAAGTACTTGCCATGCTTTCGAGGGAGACGCTCGAACGTGAACCCTTAATAGCAGAAGTCGACCAGGACATCTGCACGGGCTGCGGCATATGCGAGGCTATTTGCCCTTACGAGGCGCCCAAGGTTGATTCAATCAAGAAAAAGGCGCGTGTCAACGAAGCCTTGTGCGAGGGATGCGGCGCTTGCGCGGCGGCATGTCCTTCACACTCCGTCAGGCTGCGCAACGCCTCACGAACGCAGCTCTTTGCAATGATTGATGAGGCGACGAGGGAGTACTGATGAGTGCGGGTTACAAGGAATTTGAAAAACACGTCGTCGTCCTCGGAGGCGGCGCTGCAGGTATTGCGTCAGCGCTTGCGCTGAACGACTTGGGATTCAAGGTCTCAATCGTAGATAAGGAATCCCATCTCCTCGGCACAATTGGACAACTGGACAAGCAGTTTCCAAACGATGCTTGCGGGTTCTGCCAGCTACGTTCACGAATTGACCCCGGAGCGGCAGAACTGTGTCTGCGCCGCGACCTTTCCGGTCAGGGACTCGATATTTTCAATCTTGCCTCCCTATGGAACGTTGAAAAACTTTCAGATGGGCGTTTCAAGCTTTTCTTTAACTGTGAACCGGCTTTCGTCAAACCCGAACTCTGCGTGCGTTGCCGTAAGTGCGAGGAAGTGTGTCCTGTTGAGGTGCCTGACGAATTCAATCTTCTTGGAATCCGCAAAGCGGCATACGTTCGTTATCCTATGGCGGTTCCCTCAACTTGGGTCATTGACGGCCAGACTTGCACAAGATGCGGCGAGTGCGTAAAAATATGTCCGACCTCTGCAATTGACCTTGAAATGAAGCCCAGAGAATTGACACTCGATGCTGATGCAGTGATAATCTCCACAGGATTCAGCCTTATTGATCCATCCTATCTTACCGAACTCGGCATAAGATTTCCCAACGTGCTCACGAGTCTTGAACTCGAAAGACTGCTTTCAAACTACGGACCAACCCTCGGCGTGCTCAAAAGACCGTCCGACGGTAGCATTCCGAAAAAGATTGCTATGGTCTTTTGTGCAGGTTCGCGTGACCGCGAGCATCAATATTGCTCCGCTGCATGCTGTATGTATGGAGCAAAAGAGACGAGACTACTGAAGGAACGTTATCCGGAATCCGAGATAACCATCTTCTACATGGACCGCCGAGATTACGGAAAGCCTTATTACTCTTACATGGAGGATATTCCCAAGAACGTTCGCTGGGTGCCCTCGAGACCTGCAAAGGTTGAAGAAACAAGTAATGACAATCTTCTTGTTCGCTACGAATCCGAAGAAGGAAAAATAGTCAAAGAAGAATTTGACCTTGTAACGCTAGTCGTCGGTCAGGAGGGCAGGGCGGACGATTTTGCAAAACTGTTCGAGTTGGAGACTCGGGAAGGTTTCATAAAAACTATTGCAGGTAGTGAGCTGCAAACCTCCAACCCCCGCATTTTCACTGTGGGTTCTGCAGGAGGACCTAAAGACTTGCCAGACACGATTATAGAAGCTCAGGCTGCTGCAGGTCAGATATCATCAATCATTGGCGTATCTAGAAAGGGAGATTTACATACTGCATCTCCTGCACCGTTTCCAAAAGTCGGAATCATTTTTGATCCTGTTGCCGAGGAAGGCTTTAATCAGGATAGGATAAAAACCTTCTTTTCGGATAAAGGTATTCCGTCCGCTTTCATCCAGTTTACGGAAACACCTCAAGGTCTGGATGAGTTGGAGCGTTTTGTGTCAGATAACGAGCTGGATAGGCTTGTTCTCTTAGGGCCGAACCCAAACAAGATTGAATACCTCGTAAAGGAGCGTTTAAGAAGCAAAAGCTGGCATCCGGCACAAGTCGAGATTGTCGACTTCCGCGAGCCTCTTCGGTGGACTTCCAGTGGCGACATATCAGAGATTGCGCTGACTCTTGCCTTGGCGCATGCCGAGAAACAGAGACTTCTCTCCTTTGAGCGATCCGAACCGTTCCAGCACATAGGCAGAGCGATAATCGTTGGCGGAGGGGCCGCGGGCCTTTGGGCTTCAAAGCTCTTTGCAGATGTAGGCGTAGACGTGACTCTTCTCGAGAAGGAAAAAGAACTTGGCGGTAACGCCCTAGCCATGGCCAAAACTCTTGAAGGATTCGATGCAAAAACCTTTACAAAAAGCCTCATCACCGCTATCGAAGAATCCCGGAGAATCGACGTGATTACGGATGCCTGCCCCATCCATATAGACGGGGAGCCGGGCCGTTTCGGTATAACAATCAAGAAGGGTGAAGAGGAGATTGTGAGGGGAGCATCGGTAGTTCTTTTCGCTACAGGCGGTCACGAGTATAAACCTGAGGTGGGTGAGTTTGGATGGGGTATTGAAGGTGTTGTTGGAGAAAAGGAATTTGCAGAAAGCATAGAAAAAGATGCGCTCGCCTATCTTAAAAATGTTGTTATGATTCAATGCGTCGGATCGCGCTCGGAAGACCATCCTTATTGCTCACGAGTCTGCTGCAGAAGGGCGCTGGCAAACGCAATCGCGCTCAAGGAGAAAAACCCGAAAATAGAGGTCACAATAATCGCGAGAGACGTTATGAGCTGGGGATTATCTGAACTCTATTACAGAAAGGCGCGCGAGATGGGCGTCAACTTCATCCGCTACACCCTTGATGAACCGCCTCAAGTAATAGAACAAAATGGAAGGCCTCAAGTTTCGGTCTTTGACCGAATTCTTGGTTCTCGTGTCGAACTCAATGCAGACAAGGTTGTTCTTGCATTGGGCATTATTTCCAGCTTTCCGAACATCGAATATAACGGGGAACCCATCGCAAAGGACGGTTTCGGCTTCTTCAAGGAAGCTAATCCGAAGTTCAGGCCTTGTGAGCTTGAACAGGAGGGCTTTTTTGTCGCTGGCTTGGCAAAGGGGCCAAAACAGATATCTGAGTCGCTTGCCGAGGCTTCGGCCGCCGTCGCGAAAGCGCTCGTTTTTTTGAGGCGCGAAAAGTTAGCGCCCAAATATTATATAGCCCGAACTAACGAAAGACGATGCGCGTACTGCGGCATCTGCATAGATGCATGTCCTAACAAAGCAAGGGTGATGGACGATGAGCTTTCTTCAGCGAGAGTGATTGAAAGTATATGCCAGGGTTGCGGAATATGCGCATCAGCATGCCCTTCAGGAGCGGCGCATCTTGTTACCCTGGAGAGTGATCAGGCATTCAGAATGATTGATGTTTTACTCACCCAACATGAAAGGGGTGTATAAAGTGAAAGAAAATTTCGACCCGAAGATTGTAGGTTTTTTCTGCAACTGGTGCACTTCAGCGGCAGCCGATCTCGCAGGCACCTCCCGTCTTGAATATCCGCCTAACGTGAGACCCATCCGAGTGATGTGCTCGGGCTCAGTGGATTCAAGTTACATAATCAAGGCGCTACTTGAAGGTGCCGATGGCGTCCTTATGGGCGGATGTCATCCTGGGGACTGCCATTACGTAAACGGCAACTACAAAGCGCGCCGCAGGATAGCGCTCCTCAAATCCATAATGACGACCCTGGGACTCGAACCTGATAGGGTCTGGTTGCGATGGATATCTGCATCAGAAGGCGCGCGCTTTGCGAAGGTAGTCACAGAAATGACTCGAGAACTTACGGAAAAGGGCCAGAATCCAATGGCCAGGACTTCTCAAACCTAGGAGTAGGGATGGCAGGTATCTATAAGAAGAGCATGAATCCTGATGAAGCTTGCAGAGCTTTCATCGGCGATCTTTTCGACTCGGGTCTCATAAATCACGCGCTTCTACCGGCCCGAAAATCCGGCATGAATCAGATATTCCCGGCGCTTGTATCTTCAAAAGACTCTCTTGCATCGACATTTCCATTCGCGCCTGTTATGCCGTTATCGACTGCCGTTCAACTCTCAAAAATAACTCGTTTTGCCTCGCCAGCCGGTCCTTTGGCCGTTCTTTTGAAGCCTTGCGAATCGCGTGCGGCTGTGGAGCTTTTCAAACTTCGCCAGATTAACCTTGAAAACATTGTTCTTATAACCCGCGACTGTTTGGGTACCGTGAGTCCAAAAACTTTCGAGCTGAAGATAAAGGATTCTGGGCTTCCGTCATTTTCCGATTTCTCAGAGGATGAGCTCAGACCCAACTGCAGAATGTGCGAGTATCCTGAATCACCAGTTTCCGACATAAATATAGGAACAATAGGGGTTGAAGGCTTGATGCTCGATGCAAAAACCGAAAAAGGCAGCGGGATTCTTTCAAAAATCAAGTTCGAGGCTGAGCTTTCTGACCTTTCTGCCCGTGATAAAGCATTGAAAGCGGAGAAGTCAAAGCGCACCGCATATGCAGAGAAGAACATGTCCATGCTCCGCAGTGAGATATCCGGTATCGAAGGTCTTGTCAAGTTCTTTGCCGATTGCGTCAACTGCCACAACTGCAGGACCATGTGTCCTGTCTGCTACTGCAACGAATGTTTCTTCGATTCATCCACGTTCCACTTTGAAGGTTCCAGGTACGAGGAATGGTCCTCGCGGCGCGGAATTCTTCAGATGCCCCGCGATGAACTGCTTTTCCACCTGGGACGAATGAATCACATAGGCCTTTCGTGCGTGGCTTGCGGGATGTGTGAGCAGGCGTGTCCCCACGATATACGGGTGGGGCAGCTGTTTACGCTCATCTCTGCGACAGCTCAGAAGGAGATGGATATACATGCGGGTCTTTCTCTCACGGACCCCTTGCCTTTAGCTACCTACAGGGAAGACGAGTTCTGTGAAATGGGCGAGGAGAAAGCATGAAAAAGACTTTGCCGGCGGTCATAGCGGCCGCTTTGATCTTTGCAGGATGTCCGAATACATCCAATATCAAGCAGCTTCCGAATCCCGAGAACGTTTCCTGTTCCGGACTGCAGTATAAGGAATCGGGCGGAATGGTATTCAAGGATACTAAAAGCTGGCAATCCTTCTGGTCAACGTACTGTACTGTCATCGATGACAAAGGCAACAAAATGCCTGCACCGGGGATTGATTTTGATAAATCTATGCTCGTCGGCGTATTCTCTGGTCAGAAGCCCACGGGCGGATACTCGATTAAGATAGAGCGAATACTTGAATCTCCCAAGAGCCTTATCGTAGAATACTCTGAAGAGTCACCCGACCCAGGCGCAATGGTAACGATGGCATTGACGTATCCATGCCAGCTGGCCTTGATATCGAAATCGGAAAAGACGGTAGAATTCAAACGAATCGATAACTGAAACCTCCATTGTCTGTGCGGGAAAGCTTTATTAATTTCTCGCTCTGAAGCCCTTGCCAAGAACCTCGTATACGTCCGATATAACAACGAATGCCTTTGGGTCAATCTGCTTGACTATCTGTTTGAGCATGTCAATCTCGCGACGCGTAAGAACGATGTAGAGCACCTCTCTTCTTTCGCCCGAGAAGTACGAGTGTCCGTGAAGGGCTGTTGCGCCCCTTCGCATCTCGAGCGATACAGCCCATGAGACCTCCTGCGGCTTCGTCGTGATTATGTAGGCGGCTCGGGCGTAACTGAACCCTTCCAGGACCAGGTCTATTACCTTCGTGTTTATTATGAGAGAAAGAAACCCGAAAAGCGGAGCCTCGAGCGTGCGGAATACAATCGCTCCGGTTGCGATGACGAGTATGTCGAAGATAAGGATCCAGCCTCCAACTGAGATGTTCGATCTTTTCGTTAAAACCTGTCCAATAATGTCAGTTCCTCCTGTCGAACCGTGACCCCTGAAGACTATTCCCAGGCCGAGTCCAAGTATCGCGCCTCCGTATGCGGCTCCGAGTATCGGTTCGTTCGTCACCGAAGGGAGGTGCAGGATTCCGTCGAAGAGATATATGAATCCGGAGGTCGCAAGAATACCAGCAAGACTTTTGATGCCGTACCTCATGCCCATGTCCTTGACCCCAAGGATAAAGATGGGGATGTTCAGCACCACGTAGAAGATTGATACCGACCATTTGGTTACGTAGTTCAGAATGATGGATATTCCGCCGACCCCTCCGGACACGACATGATGGGGAATAAGGAACATCACATAGGCTATTCCGCATATCGCGGTTCCAACGAGAATTAATCCCGCATCGAAAAGCTCCTTCTTCCAGTTCAGTTTAAGTACAAATTTCTTATGAGTTTCAGGCATGCTGAATTTTACTTGCCTGAGAATTAACGTCAACCTATTGACAAGAATTCTTTATGGAGTATTGTTCAATGAATAAACTCAAAAGGAGGAGCTATGAAAAAATCCCTGATTGTTTTATTTGCCGCCTTTTCGTCGCTATCGATATTCACGAGCTGCGGACCGCCCTCAAACTACGGTCCGAACGATATCGTCACCATCTCAGGGAAATTCATTGACCCGGATGGAAATCCCTACGCCGACAAGCAGGTGGGCGTGTGGGTCCTCGATATTCAGGGTATATCCTACAACAACTACTGGTATCCTGATCCAGACGACTACGAGCTTACGGAGTCTGACGGAACCTTCAAGATACGCCAGAAGGGTGATCGCTATCTCTGGCCCAACGGCACCGCCAAGTACGTTTTAATAGCCAATATCGATTCACTTGCCGGACCGGTCACTGCGATGGGCTTCTTCGTAATCAATCAGGAGACAACGCTTCCCGACGCCAAACTCTGGCTTGCGAATGTAAACTCGACCGTAACAAATGATACCGCAGCTTTTACCTGGGACGCCGTCGATGCGGTAGCTGGCCAGGCGCCCGATAAGTATGCATTCAGTTCTGCGGTCGTCTACTGGGACCTCTGGTCAGAGGACAGCGTTGCGTCGGGCTTTAAAATGCCCGCGTATCCGTTCCAGAACTCATGCAATGCCTGGAGGATTGCGGCGAACATAGCAAGACCCGACGACAACGGAATAGACTGGAGCTTTATGAGCGAAACCAAGGCGGGAGCCAATCTCATCCCGTCATCTGCTCCTTCACTTCTCTCCAAGGGCAAGGCCGCTTATGCTGCCGGGCATGGCGACACCAACTACACTAAGCTTACGAATCAGGTCTGGCACGAATGGGAAGCCTTCA
>JAAYVC010000004.1 GCA_012517375.1 bacterium
CCTTCGGGCAGGGATATGCCCTTTTCGTCCCTTCCGTCCCAGGTAAGAGTGAAATAGGCCGGAAGAACCCGCTTTGATAGGAGCGTGCGCACCCTTGCGCCGCTTGCATCGAAGATGCCTAAATCCGCGTGTCCTTCAGTCGCTGGTATGAACGATATCACGCACTCGGCGCCTGAGAAAATAGGTGTAACGACGAGTTCGGGGTCGTAATCCGGGTTAAGCCTCTCTGCGACGGCAAATGGATTCTCCTTCGACCACCAGGTTCCGTAAATGTTGGACGAGCCTATACCGGGCGAGCCGCTCCATATGCAGAATGCGGAATCGCCTTTAGTCACGACCTGAACCTGTCTTGCGCCGCTTGAAATACCGGGCACCTTTGCCGACGCCTGCTTTACGGTCAAGGGATCCTGTCCCTCAACTCTGAAGTGACTGAGTGTTATAGAATCTTTTCTAATGACTATATCCGCCGATAGCCCGTCCGCATCGATAGACGGAGCAACGTCGCCAGAGACAGCCGCCACGGGATGTATCTCATGAGAGGTTCCGCTGGCGGAGTAGCCGTAGTAGAGCGAGTCACCGGTCTGGAATACGTACTCGAACCCCTTATTCGTCGAAACCACCTCAGGGTGGAACTCATCTTCAAGAGTCTGCGAAATCTCCACTGCGGTAAATCCGGCCGTAGTCGTCTTGCTCGTAGCGCCCCTCACATCGACGTCCGTCCCGTCATGGTACTCGTAAAGCACAAGCACGTTGTTCATATCGCACGCGACTACCGGGTACAACTCGTCCTTTGCATCGTTTGCCACCTTCACCGTATCGTAGGTTCTTGCGACTCCGTCCATATGGCAGGCGGTTATGTTGTGGTTCTGGCCAGACCCCTTCTCCATCACGAACCAGATGGTATTTGTAACGGGATCGCAAGCGACATCCGGGTGCTGGCAGCCTTTTGACCACGTCGAAGCCCAGCTCGTCTTTACCCAGCTGAAGTTGTAGGCTGAGGCGTAAATCCAGCCAAGCGTATCGGTTGCCTGATATACAAGGTGGACTGTATCGCCTACACCCATCGCAAGCCGGGGATAGCGCTCATCGTCCTTCGCGGTAGCGCCCTGTCTTATGTTCCAGTCCCGTCCGTCGTTTGCGCTCCATGCAAGATAGATATCGTGATCGGTCTCCGAGAGTTCGTATTCGAAAGCGACTATGATCCTCGTTTCCTCCGGGTTGCCGGTGGTTCTTACGGCTGACGGAAATCTGTCCTCGCCAGGCGTTGCGCCGACCGTTCTTATGTCAATCGCTCCCAGTCCGGAAGCCAGCAATATCAAGCTAACTGCAAATAAGCCCCCGGTATGTTCTCTTCTATTTTGCATCGTACCCTCCATGGGTAGTTAAGCTCCTGTTCATAGGAGAACCAACTTTTTTGCATTCGTCTCCCGGCCGTTTTCCGCCACGACGAAAAAAACGCCTTTGCTACGGGGAAGCTTCACATACATCTCATCTGTCGAATTAATATCTTCAGAAATAAGTGTTCTTCCTGACACGTCCACAAGCCTGATGGTCTTCCAGAAGCCGTTTCTCCCGGAAAAGCTGACTTTCATGCACGCGCCATTCAAGATCTCAATCCTGAAATCGTTAGTGTTTATACAAGGCTCCGCATCCTCAGCCAGGCCGCCTCCAGGTCCAATGGCGTAAAGGTTCTGATCCCAGCAGCCTATGTAGAGTGTTCCATCGGCACCGAGCGCAGGAGAGGATATGATGCGGTGTCCGGTTTTATAGCGCCACTTCTCATCCCCGGATGCGGAAACGGCGTAAACGGTCGAGTCTGCGCATCCGAAGTACGCTGTCCCCGAAGCGTCAACAGCGGCTGAAGACTCAATAATTCCCTTTGTGGAGAACTTCCACAGGATATCGCCTTTCGAATCAAGACAGTAAAAAGTCGAATCCCATGCGCCCACGAGGATCCTTCCGTCGGGCGCTACTGCCGGGCTTGCCGTAATCCTGCCTCCAAGCAGCTTCTTGAAGGCGATTCCTCCGCTTGTGTTGTATGCGTAAAGATATGAATCATTAGAGCCTGCATAGATGACTTGATTAGCGTAGGTTGGCGAGCTCTTGCCGCCGCCCATCTCTTTCTGCCAGAAGCCCGAACCGGACGATGAAACGCTGTGAATATAGTTCGGCCCTGGCCACCATGTAGTAATATAGATATAATTTGTTGATTTTGCTGGACTTGCATCGACCGAACCCGATGTGCGGAATAGCCATTGCTGCTTGGCGGTTGATGCGTTGATGCAGTAAAGATTCGAATCGGATGCTATATAAATGCTTGTTCCGTCAACGATGGGAGATGATGAAGCCGCAAACTGACCCGAGGCCTTAAAGCGTCCCTTTTCAGCGCCTGCCGAATTGACTACAACCAGTTCGCCCGCGCTTGTGCCGGCACATACATCCCCGGAGGTAAATATAGCAGGTGCTGCGTTTACAGGAGCGCCGGTGTTGAATCTCCAAGATTCACTTCCGTCAGGCTTTACGGCAATGATGTAACCCGAGTTGGTTCCTATATATACGGTTCCGTTTTCAGCAACCACCGGCGAGGATGAGGTCGTAGAACCCAGACTGAATTTCCACAAAAGCGATGAACCAGCCGGTCCGTTCACGTCTGTGCTTCCGGTATGACCCAGGTCCTTCTGGAACATCGGCCATGGATGGACGGAGAAGAGAACCGCCGCTAAAAAAAATATGCACTCGCTCATTTAATCTCCCACGTGATTCTTGATTAACTAAATAATATGGAGGGGTCAGTAAATGTCAACCCTTCATAGGTAAAAGTACCTATGCCGGAAATCGGGTATTTTTCCCCCTGAAACGCTCAAATGAGGCTATTTCCTCAATAGGCTTTCGGGGTCTTTCCGAAGGGTTTTCATCGGGATATCCGCAGGCGATGATTGCTGCAACTTCGTAAGAGTCAGGCAATCCAACCAGCTTGCCTACTGTCTTTTTGTTGAACCACCCTATCCAGCAGGTGCCCAAACCCTGCGCCTGGGCGGCCAGTACAAGATGCTCGCCTGCGATGCCGGCATCGAGCCTTATAATCGCGTTTCCAAAGGTCTCAGCGACCACATGGGTCAATGCCCTCTTCAGGGCGAGCACAAAAACCACATTCGCTGATGCCATCCATGATATTATGAACCTGGAACCTGCTGGGGCGGCCTTGGAGAGCGCCTCGATTGTCGCCTTGTTTCTGACTACCACAACATGCCAGGGCTGGGAGTTGGATGCCGAGGGAGCAAGACGCACCGCCTCAAGCATCTTTGCGACCTTTTCCTGCTCGACCTCCCTAGCCTGAAAACGCCGGATGCTCCGACGGTTTTCTATCACGTCAAAGAAGTTCTCCGATATCTCCATGACAAAGGATACGTTTCAAACCGGACAAGTCAATCAGCCGGTAGTTCCATCCGTAAGACTAATATTGACAAGTCGCATGTTTCAAGTAGGCTACACCATAACAAGGAGGATATATTGAAAAAGGTAACATTTGCAGTTCTTGCTTGCATGATTGCTCTTTTTACGGCCTGCGGTCCGACAAGACCCAAGGGTATTAAGAACTTCCAGCTCAGGCTTGCAGATCTTGATGTCGTGGAGACGGCGCTGACGTTTGCCAAGCTGAACGTAGTTATTGACGCCACTAACCCTAACGGTGTCGACGTACTCGTAGACCGCATGGAGTTCGAGGTTTACGTGAACGGCCAGAATATCGGAAGCGGAGCAGCGAGTTTCAGGGAGATGTTCGCGCCCGGCGAATCCAAGAAGCTTAAAGGCAAGGTTGCGGTTGACTACATCTCCACCGGGATGGCCGTCCTCTCGATAGTCAAGTCCGACTTTGCGAGCTACAGCCTCAGGGCAAAGGTCTACTACGAAACGCCCATGGGCAACTATCATTCTTGGTCGACAATATCCAGCGCCAGCTCGCCTACGCCGGATTTTGATTTCGACGAACACCCTTAACCCGCAACACTCCTTTTGCATCATGAAAAAGATACCAGCACTGCTTATTGTGTTCCTCACCCTCTCGTCTTGCGCAATAATCCAGAGGGTGGCAATCAAGAACTGCGAGTTCAGGCTTGCAGGTTCGGTAATCAAGGAAATAGCTCTTACATATCTGAGACTCGGAATCATAATCGATGTAACCAATCCCAACTCGGTGGATGTCATTCTCGACAGGATGCGCTTTGACCTCTACGTGAACGACAAGAAGGTAGCAAACGCCACGTCAAACCTTAAAACCACAATACCTTCCGGCGCATCCGTAAAGATAACTCCAATAGTAACTCTCGATTATGGTCAGGTGGGAACCGCCCTCATCTCGGCAATCAAGAACATGTCGGCCAACTACACTCTTATAGGAACCGTATACTTCGACACGCCAGTAGGTACGCTGAGCTTTCCTGTAACCATAGCGAAGGGCTAGCCTCAGTAAGTTTTGATTTTACGAATCATACAAGATTTGCTCTCATAAATGCAGCTGTTTTAGGCGTTAAGAAATGATTTTTCGGAAAAGTTTGTAGCACTTGACAAACTTCTGAAAAAGAATATCCTTTTCGCAAGAAAACATCTCTAATACTTAGAGAGGAGGACTTATGTCGTGCAGTAAATCTCAGGTCCACCAGGCAGTCGCCAGCTGGGCAGGCGTACTCAATGTCAACGAGAATACCGCTCTCAACGGACTCGGCGGAAAGCAGTGGCCGCAGGACGCCCCGCCCCTCATTGAGACTATCAACGGCTTGTGCGGATGCAGCATACCGCCGGAAGACTATCAGCTTTTTACCCATGTCGCCGATATCGACGAATGGGTGGGAGCGAAATAAAAATCTGCGCTTGATCTGATTCGATGAGAGGAGGCGACATTTCTATGGAAAAAGGTCAGGACACCTTTGATGCTAATCAGAGCGCAAAGTTCCTCTCTAAAGCAAGAGATGCCCTCATAAAGGGCGATAGGGAGGAAGCGCTGCGCTGCGCCGTAGAGGGATTGAAGCAAAACCCCACGGGTAATGGTTCTGCAGAGCTTAACCGAATTGCAGCAGGAGTCCTTCTTGAGAGTGGTTCCGTGAAGCTTGCCTTGAATCACGCAGAAAAGGCGATGGAATTGAGCACCGATATCGATGACTACATGGAAGGTTACCGCAGTACGATGCTTTTAGGGCAGGTTCTGGCAAGGATGGACCGCTACACCGAGGCTCTTTTCTCATGGAATAAGGCTCTTGATATAGGCAGGCAGAATAAGGATGTTTGCGCTCAGAGCACTTCGCTCCTGAACCTTGCAATGCTCGAACAGCGGTTCGGGAATCACGAACGAGCGATTCAGATTCTCGCAGAGGCGGAGGATCTTCTCAAGAACGAGAAAGACCTGAGGCTTCTTGCCACCTGCTGCAGCAGAAAGACGCTTTCGTTCATGGAGACGGGGAAGATTGACCTTGCTCTCGACAACTGCATGAAGCTTGAGGAGATTGCCCGCAAGAGCGGCGTAAAGCCCTTGATTGCCAGCTCCAATTTCAGAAAAGGCACGATATATCTCGATCAGGATGACTACGAAAAGGCGCTTGTGCCGTTACAGACCGCTTCAGACATCTATAAGGAGCTCGGCGACAATAAGAACCTTGCCTTGACTCTGTGCAACCTCGCATCCACTTACATCGGTCTTGAGCAGCCGGACGAGGTCGATATGCTTCTCAAGGAGGTGGTTACCCTGGCAAGGGGAGTGGACTCGACCCTTGTCATGAGCGAGGTGCAGCTCGTGCTTGCCGAGATGGCCGTCTTCAGGCATAATGCGCCGCAAATAGATTATTGCTACGAGGAGTTTCTGAGGCTTGCCGAGGAAATAGGCAATGAGGAGCGCTTCAAGGTTTTCCATGAAAGCATTGGGAAATCTCTCAATAAACTGGGATTCGAGATATTCGGAATCAAAAGAATCCTTGAGCGAGCGCGGACGAGCTACAAGAAGCTCGGACTCAAAAAGGAGCTTAAGGAGCTTGATGCCTGGCTCGAGCGAGTGCCCGGCTGAGGCTAGCTCCTCGGATTCTATTCGATACTTCCGCAACCCATACACAAGCTAAGACTGGTTAAGGATATTAGGGTTCTGACAATATCTTGCGGGATTGTTTCACCAGCAATTTTTTAAGTCTTACTTTATTCCTCTCGGCATAGACATATCCTCGATACGCATGCTAGCGCGTGGTGTCAATCGAAATGAAGTGTTTATGATGGATGCAGTAGCTACCTTATCCCTCTGGGTATGTACAACTCTTCAAAGCACCTGACGGCGTAGTTGTCCGTCATCCCCGAGATGAAATCCATCACGACCTGCGCTGGCAGAGCGTCCTGCTCGCAGTCCGTGTAGCGCATGAAATAATCGAGCTGGGTAAAAACCTGAGGCTTCTCGGTCTCGAATGAAGCCTTGTCCGAAACGTATTCGAAGAGCCTTTCGAACAGGAGCTTGATTATCTGGTGAACGTTCTCCCTCTGTTTCGCGACCCTTGGATGCCTGTACACGCACTCGTAATTGAATACGTAAAGCGAGCGCACGGCCGAGTTGATTCGCTCGCTGAAGCCGACAGCCATGGGATGCGCCAGATTGCCTTCAATCAAATCCTCGACCATAGTTCCGATTATCCTGCCGTTGTTGATTCCGAGACCCTTCTTCACATCGCCTGGCACCTGCTCCTCCTTAACAAGGTGCGCTCTTAATGCGTCCTCCAGGTCTCTTCCGAGATACGCTACCCTGTCTACAATCCTCACGATGCATCCTTCAAGGGTCGCAGGCTTGTCTATGCCCCTTCTCGTTTCGTAAAGCTTTTGGGGGTCCTTGCCCGAATCAGGCTCCACGAGCGGCTCGGCGGTCTCGCCGTAGTGGGACACGATGCCGTCGCGAACCTCGAAGCTGAGATTAAGCCCTGCCTTCTCCTTTCCGATGAGTTTTGCAAGGCTGTCCACAGTCCTTAAAGAGTGCAGCTCGTGTTCGAACTTCAAACCATAGGGCTCAACCACCTCGTCGAGCGCGCGCTCGCCCTCGTGACCGAATGGCGCATGTCCAAGGTCGTGGCCGAGCGCTATCGCGTTGACTAAATCCGAGTTCAGGCCAAGCGCGCGGGCGACCGTTGTCGATATCGAAGCTACGTACAGCGCGTGCTCCATCCTTGTCGCAATATGGTCGTTTTCCGGCAGAAGGAAGACCTGGGTTTTGTGCCTCAATCTTCTGAACGAAAGGCTGTAGAGTATTCGCTGGGTATCGCGTTCGAAGATGGTCCTTACAGGGTCCTGGGACTCATCTATCAACCTCCCCCTCGAGTCTTTGGAAAGGGTCGCGTGGGGATGGAAATATATCGTGCGCTCAAGCTCCTCGCGGCGCTCGCGTATGGACTTATTCACCCGTAAGTGTAGCTATCCGATATAAGGAGTCAACCGGGGCTTGCTCACTCCCTGCCCGAGTAAATCAAAAAAGTTTGTAGCCAACGCCTAAAGAAACAAGGGGATATAAGATGGCGAGAAGGAAAACAAATGCACGCCTGCTAAGATGGACCATCTTTTCCACGTGTGAAATACTGCAAAAGTTTCAACTAGAGGTAAATTATCAAGAAAAACCCATAATCGCCCACCGACTGTCAACCACTCGTCCTTGCCGAAACCTAAAAGCGGCGTAACAAAAAAAGAAGGCTTGATTAAGATTTCAGGTCCGACCTCAAGTCTTATTGCAGGAGTCACACTCTTAACAGGTAATGATGTTTGAATGCCTATTGAACCGCTAAATGTGGGTTTCAATTCGAAATCGTAGCCTGTGTAGTATTTATGTCCTGAAAGGCCAGCCCCTAAGCCCAGTCGGGATTGGGCTTATAGGTATTCGTTGAATCCGTGGCGCAGCTCGACATCACCGCGCAGGCCGGCGCACCATTCTTCACCCTCCCATGTAGCGAAGTCAAAACTCGTTGCCGCCAGCCCTGCGTCCATGTGGAACCCCGGCTCTATCCTTGCCGTGCCGTAGAACGGCGAAACGCAAGAAGTCATCGCGACTCCCAAAAAACAAATACAGCGATCTTTATTAGGTTTTTCATTATTCATACATCACTTAATTGTGTATCCTATGCCTATGGTTGCAACAGGCGGATACTGAATCTGCTCGTAAAAGATCAAAGGGAGCATATCCAAGCCGGCAAAGATTGAGAATCCCTTTTTACCGTGAATTATTCCGAATACGTCCAGACCGTAGGGAATAAAACCCCTCAACAAATCGGTTCGTAATCCAAGGGTTACAGCTTCAGATTGTTTGCGTCCCGGAATCCCCAAAAGAAACGCAGGTGCAACAGCCACCTCGGGTCCGTAAGGTTCTATTTCTATCTTCAAGGCAGGTGTTATAGTTTTACAGGGAAAAGCAAACTTCAAACCTAACCCTCCGTCCACCAGGAGCGGCTGTCCATCGTATATGTCGGAAAAACACCCTGCACCGAAACCGAATTGAGCTGAAAGTTCAATCTTGTGGTTCCATGCGTATCTGGCAATTACGTCGCCACGTAATCCTACAGCATAGAACCCGTAATCAGCAAGTTGCTGTGCGTAACTAGTCGCTGAAACCCCTGCATCGAACTTCAATCCTGGCTCTATTGATGCCTTCTCGAACAATGGCGAAACGCAGCCCGTAACACCCGCTGCAACGCTAAGAATGACGCCCAGGGATGCGAGCCCAAGAGCCGTTCCGTACTTCATATACTCCTCCTTTCAGGATTTAATCCCGTCTTTGCTCCGAGATGATATCATTTTAGCCTCGACGTGTCAATACCTGCACCGGAATCGGTGTAATTAATCTTGACATTCGTCATCGTTCCATATATCCTTAAGCATGGCTCAGGATAACCGACCCTGGATTAGAATGATGCTCGGAATGCTCTTTTCCTTCATCATCGCAGGAGCGGCGCAGGCTGGTTACGGTTTGGTTGCAGGTTCCGCAAACCTCTGGGGCTCCGTATTCCAGATAGCGGTTATTGCGGCGGTGTTCGGATTCCTGCTGGTGGCATTCAGGGAGAGAGGAATTCTTTATGTCCTGATTTCATGCATTGTAGTTGCTGTTTTGGCAGGGCTTTTCGGAAGGTTTCAGATGTCCATAATAATCGTCATGCTCATTATTCTTGGGTTGGAATTCGTTGGTCTTTTCTTCCTTATCCTCGGAGACTTTTTGGGCAAGTCATCGGCGATTCTGAGGGCTTTATCCTCGATGATTGGCGGAGTTTTTGCCGGCGCAATAATCTTCGGGTTTATCGGCCTGCTTCTGCCCGCGACAGGCTTTTTTAATGGAATCCTGTCCGGTCTTCCATATATAATTGAGATTTCGTTCGGTGTTTCTCTTGGGGCTTTTTTTACAAGGATTACATTCGGTGAAAGACAACCCAAAATAAAGGTAAAGGAGTCGTAATGAAGGAACGTAACAGTTGGCTTAAGATAATCATCGTGCTGGTTGTGGCTTTTCTTGTGGCCGGACTTCTGCACGGGCTTCTGCAGGGCGCCTGGTGGACGGGCCTGGGACTCAAGGTCGCGCTTCTCGCCGTAGTCCTCGGGTTCGTGGTGCTGACATGGGACGAGGAAGGTTTCTTTTACGCGCTCGGAAGCGCGGTCATTCTTTCAGCAATGGTCGCAGTTGCTGGTAGCTATCCAGCAAATCCTCTTCTGCGCGGGCTTTTCACGCTTCTCTACTTCGCGCTGTTCGCCGGATTCATGTTCCTGGGCGACTGGGTAAGCCGCAGGATACTGGTGCTTCGCGCGGTCGTAAGCTTTGCCGGCGGCGTCATTGCGGGCGTTGTTGCGGTGTACCTCCTTCCCCTCATATACACTCCTCTTGCCGTCTTCATGACCGAACTGCAGGGCAACCTTATCTCAGCGATTGAGACAACGGGCGGCGTAGCGGTAGCGATACTCGTGGCGAGGCTTATCGGCGGAACCAAGAAGGAAAACAAGGACAAATAACATCATCCTCCCTTTTACTTAGCGTAAAAGGTTCGGAGTCATCGGAGGGTTGGTCGTCTTTTATGAATAGCACACGTTGTGGAGATGTTTGACCGACATCCCCGGCAACCGAGGTTTGCATTAGTATGCGCATTAGCCGAAATCAGGCTCGAGGTGCAATAAACGAGCGAGAATTGAAAGGCAGGTGAACGTGAAA
>JAAYVC010000005.1 GCA_012517375.1 bacterium
CCGATCGAAGTCAGGTTTGACAATACGAAGTCCAGAATCATGGACAAAAGCTGGTCAAAAGATGGTCAAATAATGGTCAAAAGGTAGTCAAAAGCTGGTCAAAAATGAATCAAAATCGGGAGAAATAGGGGTTTTTGGGGTAAAAAGGGGAAAATTTGGGTGAGGGGGGTGATCGGATACCCACTCCCCAGGTGGGAGGGGTAAAGGGGGAGGGGGTCCCAAAGAAACCGCTTCGCGATTTCTTTGGGTTGCAATAGTTGACAAAAAGAACGAGGTCAGGTTTCTATGGTGCCCGGCAGAAGCAAGCTTATAATTGGTATTAGTCAGGGGAAGAGGTTTCTTACGGTTGACAAAAACTGTAATTTTTTGTAAACTCTTTACATGAGGGCAAGTTTGATGAACCTCTTTTTGACTTTTCACCCCTTGACATTGTTAACTTTTAGGTTAATATTCAGATGAGTGAAAATTCTTTGGAATATCTGGTTGCTTGCACAGGATGTGAATGCCAAATCTTATTCCTCACAGAAGCTAATGAATTCATGGCCGAAATAAAAAAAGACTATCCTAAGGACCACTTAGAACTAATGAAGATAATAAAGCATCTTTCAGAGTCAGGAAAGGTGATAAACCGAGAGAAGATGGAGCATATGGCTGGATTTAAAAATATTTGGGAAATGAAATCAAACAAAACAAGGCCATCGAGGTTGTATGGATTTACGGATAAAATGGGGGTTCATGTAATAACCCATGGGAGTGAAAGACGTGAAGGGCAAGCCAGACGAAATGCAGAATTTGCAAAAACACAGCGGTACAAGAATCGCTGGGAAAAGGAGCATTCATAATGAATAAGGGCGATCTTCAAGCGAAGTTAAACCAAGATTACGAGGAACTTATTAATAATGTTGAGTTCCATGTGGAGGGATTGAAGTTCGACTTTGCGGAAGAAGTTTCCAAATATCTTGGAAATGAAGAGGGGAAAGTAACACGAGCAGAACTTGCTCGTAGAATGGAAAGCACACCTGCGTGGATAACCAAAATGCTCCGTACCAATTGGAATATGACCATGGAAACCATGGCGAAAATAGCGTTCGCCTTAGGTATGAAGGTTGAAACAAAGTTAGTTCGGATTAATGATGTTTCTTCTCGATTAGTCTATCATGAAAAAGATAATTGGGCAAAAATCCCGGTGGAATCTTCGCATAAAAAACCTCCCGTTATACCCAGAGAGAAACCATTGGAAGCGATTTTCCAACCATTAGTTGGAGAAGTGGATTTCGAGAATATGCCCAACTATGAGGAAGCTTTAGTAGCATGAAGCGATCACCGTTACAAGTCGAAACTTACTTCCTGCACGAGCTTTCCTTTGAAGTTAGTGAAGAGTACGATGATAGAAAGCCCGTTAGTGATAACTCCACGAGTTTTCAATATTTTATGGATTTTGGGTGCCATGATGTCAAAAAACACAAGTGGTTTTGTGCTTTGGGTGTTCGGTTTAAACCTGAAGTGAATGATAATGCCCCCTATTCTTATAAAGTCGTCCTTATAGGTTATTTTAAGGTAGAGGGTAATATCCCAAGCAAGGAAGCTGAAGAAAAACTAGTTCACGCCAATGCGCCTGCCCTTCTATATACAGTAGCTCGTGAAATTCTTTCATCGGTTTCGGCCAGTGCACGCTGGGGTCGCATCATTTTGCCTACGGTTTATTTCCCTGCAGTAACCTCTGCGGAGCTGAATTCTCCAAAAAGCGAACGAACTACTTCCTCTTCCGCCAAGTCAAAATCTAAAGTTTTAAAGGCACAAAAGAGTTAGCATTATACAACCGCCGTTAGCCTCCTTGACCTTTTGAATATCCCCCTCCTTTGCGCTGTATCCTTGACAAAAGGTTAAACTAACCTATTATCTAATACTACAGTGTAAGGAGGAAAATTGGTAGCACTGATAATACTTGGAATAGTTATAGTAATCCTCGTGTTCGTTGTCATCGGCATTTACAACGGGCTGGTTGTAAAGCGCAACCGAACGCGCAACGCCTGGCATCAGATAGACGTACAGCTCAGACGCCGCTATGACCTTATCCCGAACCTCGTGGAGACGGTCAAAGGCTACGCCGCGCACGAGCGCCAGACGCTCGAGAACGTCATAGCCGCCCGAAACATGGGCGTGAACGCGAAGACGGTCGGTGAAGCCGCAAAGGCCAACAACATGATCTCGGACACCCTCAAGTCCTTGTTCGCGGTCGCCGAGGCGTACCCGAACCTCAAGGCCAACGAGAACTTCATGGCGCTTCAGGAAGAGCTGCGCACGACCGAGGAGAAGATAGCGTTCGCCCGGCAGTTCTACAACGACTCGGTCATGGACTACAACAACGCGCGCGAGAAGTTCCCGGGCAACATCTTTGCAGGCATGTTCGGCTTCCAGCCCTTCGAGTACTGGGAGATTCCGGAAGAAGAGAAGGCGGCGCGCGAACCCGTCAAGGTGAGTTTCACTCAGCAGTAGTCTGAAACACTAACCTTTTGACGTCGGTAAAGTGCTTGTCCTATCGCGGATGTTTGAAATCACGCCACCCGGCTTAAGCCAAGGAGGCTAGGATGGCCCGCAGCAGCCTCTATTCCCTGATCGCAGGAAACAAGTGGAAGACGTTCGGATTCGTCTTCCTCTTTTCCATAATCGTCATCCTCATCGGACTTGCTATAGGCTGGTGGTTCGAATGGGGCATAGGCGCCTGGGCTATTTTCGGAATCGCCCTTATCGGATACAACCTCATATTCTACTTCGCGTCCAAGAAGATAGCGCTTTTCGCAAACGGTGCCAGGCGGGCGGACCCGGAGCAGTACAAGAAGCTTTACAACGTCGTTGAGGAGATGTCCATTGCGTCCGGTCAGCCAATGCCCGAGGTCTACATCGTAGATGACCCCTCGCCCAACGCGTTCGCGACAGGCCGCAATCCGAAGAACGCGGCCGTAGCGGTCACTACCGGTCTCTACGAGATGCTCGACCGCGCCGAGCTTCAGGGCGTCATCGCGCACGAGATGAGCCACATAAAGAACTACGACATCCTTCTAATGACAGTGATAGCCATAATGGTCGGGTTCATCGTGCTTGCGCGCGACGTGTTCTGGCGCTGGGGTTTCGTGTTCGGCGGAAGGGGCCGGCGCTCGTCCGGCGGAAAGGGAGGAGGCTACGCAATGCTCATCCTCCTCGCGGTTGGAATCGTCCTCGCAATCGTCGCGCCGCTTCTGGTAGCCCTTATCCGTGCCGCCATATCCAGGCAGCGCGAATACCTTGCCGACGCATCAGGCGCCATGATGACGCGCAACCCCGAGGGGCTTGCAAGCGCACTCGAAAAGATAGGCGGCGTATACCAGAAGGTCCAGCGCTCGTCGAGCGCGACCGCGCACCTCTTCATCGCCTCGCCCGCGTGCAAGGACAGATTGAATCCCGCTAAGCCTCAACGCCAGATAAAAGCCGGCGCTTTCGATACCCACCCGCCCATCCCGCTGCGCGTCGAGCGTCTGCGCCAGCTTACACTCGACGGCGAGTACGCACAGCAGTTTGCATGGGCAGCAGCCCAGCCCCAAACGTCTGCTGCGCAGCCGTTTGGGGACTCCTCTCTTAACCTCAAAAACTCGCAGAGCGACTTTTCGGGGACCCCATCTTTGTCGTCAAGCGCCATTCAATCAACTGCTCCTGTCCCGGCCGCCCACCCGAGTCCAACCCCCTCCACCTCCGCCGGGATTTCTCCTTCAACTCCAGCCGAACCCGCTCAGCCACAATCCCCTAACCGCGGCTCTGAACCGCCGTCTGCGCCAGCATCCAACCAGCCGCCTACCGCTCCTTCACAAAACGAGCCGCCCTCGCCTCAACCCCAAACGAATACTTCGCATTCGTCCGCGGACCCCACTTCCTCGTCCTCCTCCTCCAAAAAAGAAGGCGACTGGCTGGACGACTATCTCAAGAAGACTTGAGCAACTCTGCCCAGTCGCGGCGATCTTTAATTGTTGAATGGGAATCTAGAACTTTTCCTACCTCCTCAAGGAATTCCCTCCGACCCTTTTCCCCGAAAAGAGTCAATAAAACCGGGGCAAATTCCGTTAAGCTGAAGATGTATATGTTTTGACCGCTTGCAAACTCCTTGTCGCGCAGGGATTCGATTTTTGAAATATCCTCACCTGCAATGCCCTTTTGAGCAATGAACAATAACTCCGAAACGCTATGAGACCGAACCTTGGGCATTTTTGCTTGTACCTGACTGATGGTCAATTGCTTATCCCGGACCTCGACCGCGAGAGCGATCTCGCCATTCTTGTCAAGACATTCGATATCCGCAACAAGACCGGAGCTTGCGTCTGAAGCGTTTATATTCAACCGTCGTACTTCAGCATAGAGACTGAAGAGCTTACCGGCAGTTCTTAAAAGAGCGGTCGTCAGGGACAGAACACGATCTCCGCCTGCTCCGTATCTAATGAAATTTTGGATTAAGTTATCAGCTTGAGCAAGACTTATTCGTTTGGGTACAGAATAGGTTACTTTGACCTGTGATAACCTCTGGTAAATTTCCGCAAGCACAGCCTGTAGCAATGCAAGAGTCAAAACCGGATCATTCTTGGATTCAACCTCTTGAAGTATAAAAGAAAGGTCATCCCATCCGGCCTTGTCTTTTTGTTGGTGGCGGTACTTGCTTGTTACTTCTGGTCTACGCAGAGGGTTATTAACATAAGGTTCTGGGGATCCACCCAAAACGCATTCGTTTGCCTGATCGAATGGAACAACTACATCGTGGCATACAGAGCGTGCGTCAAAGGCACCTTTACCTCCCCGGCTTGCTTGCAAGCATTTACTGTCGAGGGATGAATCGGCTAATTTGGCTAAAAGTTGAGTAGGAAGGACATAGCGGTAACTCTTGGTGTCACTGTTTATTGCCCTTTTCACTGCTTCCTTAATTTTTTCGGGAAGGGTTATCTTTAAATGTCCCTCTGCCTTAACTACATGGTTCCACTCTTTATCCAGTATGGAACGACATTTTTCTTCGAATTCACTTAGAGTCGGGTTCATAGTTTGTCCAGAGGGCTTCCTGTCGGGGTTTCTTTATGGAGTGGCACATTTTTTCCGGCGCATCCAAACGCCGCCACTCGACGTATAAATCATCCATAATCTCGCAGCGGTAGCCTGAGATGGCAACTTTTCCCTTGCACTTTTTGAGAACCTTCGCCAATGCAATATGGTCGGCGGTAGTCATCTCGAAACCATAGGCGTTAATATCGCCTCGGCTTTCGTGCGGATAAGGAGGGTCGCAGTAGAAAAGCGTATCTTTGCTATCGTAAAGCTGGATAACTTCTATCGCCGGTCGGTTTTCAATCTGTACTCTTAAAAGCCTTTCGGCAATATTCGGAAGGGCTTCAACGCTTCCAAGCCACCGTGAAACAACACCTGACATCCCGGCACGACTTGTATTCTTGCAGTTTGCCCACCTGCCTATAGAAGCCTTCTGTGCAAGACCGGTTCTTACTTGCCGCGCACGGACGAAGAAGCGTCTTGCTCTTTCGAGGTCAGATAAGCCCTCTCTGGATTCGGATATAGCAAGAGCAAACTCCTCTCTTGAGAATGGTGTAAGGCCTATGGCTTCAATAAGGACGTCTTTCTGGTTGCGAAGAACGCGGAAAAAATTGACTACTTCGCCATCTATGTCGTTATACGTTTCAACAGGGGATGGGGGGCGATTCAAGAGCACCGCCGCTGACCCGCCGAAAGGTTCGCAGTAGTGATGAACTTCCGGCAGGTGCGGGAGAAGCCAGTTAAGGTGGTTGAATTTACCGCCGTACCATCCGAACGCAATCATTTTTTTACCGTTGCGGCGAGTGGTTTGAGGTATAAGGATCCCTTTCGATATGGAAGTCTGACCCATCATCTAATAATAAGTGTTTACAATCTTAAGTCAAGCGTTTACCTGACCTCATCGCTTCCCAGGTGGCAGGGCAATTATCCCTGCGACTTAATCTTTTACTTTAAGGGACCAGACCTTTTCAGGGTTGATGAGTGGGAGGACGCCTACTCGCCCTTGCCGGGGTAGCGAATAGAGTCGGGATTAATAGGGTATCGCGACCAGTCGGGATGGGGTTCGTCCATCCACACCCAGTGAGCCTCGAGCCAGCGCCACCAGTCAGACGAGGGTCCCAAAAACTGGGGGCTGGTTCGGCATTTTGCCTTTATACGGTAGATAATGCCTTTGCGCTCGAAAAAGACTTCTGTCGCGTATTCCATCCACTGATTTGTTTCCTGGTATACGAGCATTGCGTACTGACAGAAGACCTTTGCAGGCAGTTCCCTGAAGGTCGCATCGAATGAAGTGTCCCACTGGGCTTCGCGAGAGAATCTGAACCACTCGCCTGCCGTATGCTGCACGGGTTTCCCAAGAGTATCCAGAGGAAGATGATACCAGAAGATGCTGATTGAACCATCGGGCATGAATTCGCCGGAAGGTACGTAATTAACCTCGTAGGTGATTTCGCCTCTCGTAGAATCTCCTGCAATATCGGATGGTACAATAAAGGTGGTGGCCTTGAAATAGTCGTGGATTTCCATGTCTACGGGGTGAAGAATACCCAGGGTATCTGAATCCCTAATCCAGAATGGGCGCGAGTGCATGAAGTCATAGTTTTCTTTGTCGCCGGGGCATGGGTCGAACTCCTCGTAGAGAAATGTGGGATAAAATCTGCATCCCTCGTGAAACCCCTTCGTTAAAGCCTTTTGCGGCGGTTTGCAGCTAGCGGCGAGTAAAAGCATGAACACAACAAAGTAACCGCATGTTTTCTTCATGCGTAATGATAGCAGAAACGTTCAGCTTGTCAAGTCGCTTTTGCCCATTTCTTATATAAATCGGGACAAAAAAACCTTATCGCTTCCCAGGTGGCAGGACCGCAGATGGCCTCGTGCTTTTCTTCCTTCATCTCAGCAAGGAGCGCTTTCTCTTTTTGCGCCCAGAGTTCGTCGTTCGTCCAGTCGTTCGGATTGGTTGTATAAAGTCTTCGGTAGTAATGCTTTGCATTGTCCTTATCATTCAGGTTTTTGATTGCATAGTCCTGAAAGTATCGCAGGAGACGGTGAACGGTGTCGTAGTCGAACACTCCCCACTGCGGTTCGGGTTCGGGACTTCCGCGCCATTCCCATAAAATACGCTGCATCTTCTCGACCCAGCCTGGCGTGTTGCGCCAGAGTGAGTGAACAACTTTTGTGTCGCGTGACGCAAAGTGAAGCTCGGGCGTTTCAAGCCTTGCCTCGCGCACTCTCGTCACCCTGCTGCGCTTGTATTTAATGTAGTCTACGCCCGGCCAGATGGTCACTGGAATCTCGGTTTTTGCCCCTGATGGTCCGCCGTGCATGTATGCCGTGAGCATGAAGAGCCTGTAGCGGTCGCAGGAACCTCCCTGGATGTTTATGCATCCTGTTGAGCCTCCGCCGACTATGGATGCGTTGCCCTTGTGGATGTTCGTGTATTTAAGGTTCTCCTTGACTTCGTTCTCATTGTATTCGCGCTGCGCTGCGGGCTTCCTCCATCCGTACGTTTGGTTTCCTTCTCTGGTTGTTGGCAGAAGAGCCGAGTATCTGGACGAGGTGCCGACATGTACGCCTCTCCTGTAGGCGTGCTGGCCGAAGCCAAGCTGAGCGGTGCCTTCCTTGTTATCGGAGTTCGAGCCGGGGTTGACGGTTGCAGGAAAGACGTGCACGTGGTCGCCGGGCGTAAGAAAGTGGTTCTCCCATTTTTTTAAAACATCATCCGTGACGCCAAGGTTGGGATCAGATGTAACCGGTTGAACGAGCGTGGGAACTAAAAGCCCAAGACGCTCTGCGCGGCTTTGCGATGCGTTGGCATCATATACGCTTACAGTATCTTGGGGTACTCTGTATCGCAGTATCACCGAGTCGTCGAACTGACCGAACCTGTTCTCAACGAGCTTTATTTCTGCGCCCGCGCCCGAAAGATAGGCTTCCTTGTCCGCAACTTTTACCCCTTGCAGCGCCAGGATGTTTATGAAGTAGTCGTCGGTCGGATGGTAGGCTCCAATATAATCCATGAAGCCGTCAAAATACTCCGCGGTTATTGTGGATTCGTAGCCGAACCACAAGCCGTATACTCCGGGATCGAGCTGATTGTCTCCCAGGATGTTTTTGTCATTGTTTTCTGCCATGCTGAGATTATCCGCAAAACCCTGACGCGAGCCATTGAAGACTGACTGATTAATTTTAACGGAATCCGGTTTGCACTACCCGTTGACTTGACATCCAAGGACGTTATACTCCACGAATATTTTTTATAAATGCCAATCCTCTTTGAAAGGAGGCAGTAATTGGAGAAGATACTCCTTACTTCTGAGTCGGTGACCGAAGGACATCCGGATAAGGTCTGCGATCAGATTTCCGACTCGGTGCTTGATGCGGTTCTTACAGAGGATATAAAGGGTCGTGTTGCGTGCGAGACTTTCATCACGGTAGGGCTGGTCATTGTCGGCGGAGAGATTACAACATCCTGCTACGTCGATTTGCAGCCAATGGTTCGCGACCTTCTTGCGGATATAGGCTACACTAATCACAAGTACGGCTTCGACAGCGCCACCTGCGCTATTCTCAACGCCATAGGCCGTCAGTCGCCCGATATCGCACAGGGCGTAGACGTTGGCGGCGCCGGCGACCAGGGCCTAATGATAGGCTACGCCTGCTCTGAGACCCCGGAACTTATGCCTCTTCCCATAATGCTTGCGCACAAGCTCACGCGCCGGCTTGCCGAGGTTCGCAAGCAGGGCATACTTGCATATCTCGGCCCTGACGGCAAGTCGCAGGTCACTGTGGAATACGTCTCGGGAAAGCCGAGCCGCATCGTGAACGTGGTACTGAGCTCCCAGCACACGGAGGAGATTCTCGATTCGTCCGGCCATCACATCACTCAGGAGGCGCGGCACGAGATCATAGAAAACGTCGCCAAGGTCGTCCTCCCTGTGGAGATGATAGACGAGAAGACCCGCTACTACGTGAATCCAACGGGCAAGTTCGTGATAGGCGGACCCCAGTCGGATACAGGCATGACAGGACGCAAGATAATAGTCGACACCTACGGCGGACTTGCCGCACACGGCGGCGGTGCGTTTTCGGGCAAAGACCCCACGAAGGTGGACCGCTCGGCCACATACTTCGCGCGCTACATCGCCAAGAACGTAGTCGGGGCAGGTCTTGCCGAGCGCATACAGGTAAACCTCGCGTACGTGATAGGCGAGCCCGATCCGGCGGCGGTATCAATCGAGACGCACGGCACAGCAAAGCTCGACGAAGCAAAGCTCCTTGAAGTTATCAAGGCCGAGTTCGACTTCCGTCCCCGCGCGATAATCGAGAGGCTTAATCTTCTCAGACCCATTTATCGAAAAACCGCCGCCTACGGACACTTCGGCCGTACCGAAGAAGAGTTCACCTGGGAGCGCCTTGACGCAGTCGACTCTCTCCGCAAGCGCGCCGGGGTCTGATAAAAGACTCAAAAGAAGGAATAATGGCTGCTAAAAAGGGAATAAAGGCTGAAAAGCCTGCGCTGACTCTTGATTTCGACAAGGAAGCGGCCGAAGACCTGGAATACATCGCAAGGCTTACTGGCCAGGATCCGGCTGATACCGTCAGCTTTGCTCTGGGTCTTTTAAAAAAAATCGCCGAGGAGAAACAAAGAGGACACAAAACCTATATTGAACTCGGCACAGGTCGAAGAGAAGAGATAATTTTAGAACTGCCTCAAATCCGTCAGGACTTGATGGACACTGTCAGGGATATCGCCGCCAAAACCGGACGATCTGAATCGGATATAATAAAAGAATTAGCCGAAAAATTGTCGAGAGGTGAGCGATAATGGCGGACGAAAACAAAGTAGAAGTAGGTAAAATCACCGGCAAAAGCGTTGTTCCTTCCACCAAACCTATCGAGGTAAAGCGCGAGAACACCGCCATGTGGCTATCCATTGCGACCGTGACGGTGTTCTGCCTCACTATCCTCGGTACGCTTGCCGCACTGCTCTGGGTTCATCCCTCAAGACTGCCGGGTCTTTTAGAATTCGTCAAGGTTCTTCTTCCCGCAGAGACCGCGCTTCTGGGAACCTGCTTCGGCTTCTACTTCTCTCAGTCGAGACTGAAGGGAAAAGATTGAAAAACAATTTAAAGGAGATTCATGCAATACGACGTTAAAGACTTAAAGCTTGCCGCTCAGGGCAAGCTCAAGATTGAATGGGCCGGACGATTCATGCCCGTGCTCAAACTCATACGCGAGCGCTTCGAGAAGGAAAAACCGCTCAAGGGCAAGCGGCTTGCCGCGTGCCTGCACGTAACCACCGAGACCGCCAACCTCATGCTCGTCCTTAAAGCGGGCGGCGCCCAGATACGCCTGTGCGCCTCAAATCCCCTCTCCACACAGGACGACACGGCGGCATCGCTCGTAAAAGACTACGGCATCGAGACCTTCGCCATCCGCGGGGTCAACAACAAGGACTACTACCGCCACATCAACGCCGCACTCGACATCAAGCCTCATCTGACCATGGACGACGGCGCCGACCTAGTCTCTACCCTTCACTCCAAGCGCAAGGAACTGCTCAAGAACATCATCGGCGGAACGGAGGAGACGACAACGGGCGTCATCCGTCTTCGCGCTATGGCAAAGGAAGGGGCGCTCCGCTATCCCATCATCGCCGTTAACGACTCGGAGACCAAGTACCTCTTCGATAACCGCTACGGCACGGGCCAGTCAACGCTCGACGGCATCATCCGCGCCACAAACTTCCTGATAGCGGGATCCACTGTCGTGGTCGCAGGCTACGGCTGGTGCGGAAAGGGCGTCGCCATGCGCGCCAAGGGGCTCGGCGCGAAGGTAATAGTCACCGAGGTCAACCCCGTGCGCGCGCTCGAGGCGGAGATGGACGGCTTCCAGGTGATGCCGATGGTCGAGGCCGCGCCTTCGGGCGACCTCTTCGTCACGCTCACGGGCGACATAGACGTAATCCACAAGGCCGTCTTCGCCAGGATGAAGGACGGCGCCATATTCGCAAACTCCGGCCACTTCGACGTCGAAATCAACAAGAAGGAGCTCGATGCGCTCACCGCCAAGAAGCGCGAGGTCAGGCGCGAGGTCGTCGAGCATACGCTCAAAAACGGACGCAAGGTCTACTTCCTTTCCGAGGGTCGGCTCATCAATCTCTCTGCCGCCGAAGGACATCCGGCGATGGTCATGGACATGAGCTTTGCCAACCAATCCTTGGGCTCCGAATACATACTCAAGAACGCTTCAAAGCTCGAACGCAAGGTCTACTGCATACCGTCAGAAATCGATCAGAAGATAGCATCCATCAAACTGCGCTCGATGGGCGTAAAGATGGACAAACTCACGCCAGCCCAGAAGCACTACCTTGCTTCCTGGCAGGAAGGAACCTGAGGTCACCTTATGTCCCCCGAACCCATTAAAGCGGTGGTTCAAAGAGTGACGGGCCTTACCCTGGCGGGTAAGGCTCGTACCGGTCACTGGACGATGATGGACACCTCCGTCGAAGTCGGAGGCAGCTCAGCGGCATCCACTCCCATGGAACTCGTACTCATGGCCCTGGGCGGGTGCACCGGGATGGACGTGCTCTCCATCCTCGCCAAGATGGGTCAGCCGGTTGAGGACTACCGCATCGAGCTCGAAGGCGAACGCTCCGAAGAACATCCCAAGGTCTACACCAAAATCCGCCTCACGCACGTCGTCAAGGGCAAGGTTGACCCCGAAAGACTCGCTCACGCTATAGAACTCTCGGAAACCAAGTACTGCTCTGTCTCGGGGATGCTGAAAAAATCCGTAAATATAGAAACCAATTATCGGGTAGAACCTTGATAGAAAACCCTCACTCAACTCTGCAAGATAATATAGGTTTGTTATGGTGAGATTCCCAGTCAGGTCTCGACCGGGTTTTGAGGTTTTTTGCCGTTCTTGTGGTTGTTATTGTTCCGCACCCTTTGGATCTCGGTGCGAAAGAGCGACAGGAAAGTTTTCCATAGAATCTTCATGTCCAGCCCCATCGACCGGTTTTGTATATATAGCATGTTGAGGCGGAACTTCTCTGGTATTATCTCATCGATGTACTGCTCGTCGAACTTGTGGGGGTCCATGTGAGACTCGATATCCACATAATGGATCTGGGCAGGTCCAGTAATCCCCGGCTTCACGGAAAGGATAACCCGCTGACCTGCGGTGTAGTGCGAGACGTACTGCGGGTCTTCCGGCCGCGGTCCGACAAGGCTCATGTTTCCGAGGAAAACGTTGATAAACTGGGGAAGCTCATCTATCTTCAGTCTTCTAAGTATCAATCCTGTCTTTGTGATTCGGGGGTCGTTGCGGTAGGTAAGCTTGGGCCCGCACTTATCCGCCCCATCTATCATCGTTCGGAACTTGAAAATCTTAAAGGGCCTGCCGTCCTTGCCAACCCTCACTCCTCGATAGAACACAGGTCCCCTGGAGTCCATTTTTATTGCGAGAGCGACGAACGGAGTAATAAGTGCTACGCCTATAAGCGCAAAAATCGAAAGGACAATATCCAATGTTCTCTTCATCGGATTCCTTTTCCAGCTCGGTGCTCCAAGATTACGAAAACCCTGAGTGGAGTCTCTTCCATGCACGAGATTATATCAAACTGTCAGGTTAAGTCAATCGGGCAGAAATTCTCATCTGAAATCACGAATTAAAGGGTTTCGAGTTATGATTTATTTGTCGATAATCTTTGGGGTTGCGGTTGTTTTGTTAACGTTTTCCTTTTTTGTATACCCGTTGTGTCTGGTTATAATAAGGGCGGTTTTCTTTAAGAAAAGAAAAGATTCGAAGTTCGACTCATTACCAAAGGTAATGTTCGTTTTTCCATGTTGCTGGGAAGGTCAGAGAATCAGAGCAAAAATAGAAAACACCCTTCTTCTTGATTACCCCAGAGATAAGATGGATGTAGTGGCTATCTCGGATGCCGCTTCACCAGAAACAATTTCCATCCTGGAAGAAGCAGAAAAAAAAGGAGGAATGAGGATAATCCGTAATTCAATTCGTTCTGGCAAAAGCGCAGCTCTGGCTAAAGCCTTAGATCAATGCGACGCTGAAGTATTCGTCGTTACGGATGCGGATGCGCTTTTGGAACCCTCGCATTTAAAAAAATTGGTTATGCCCTTTTCGGATTCACGTGTGGGAGCGGTTACAGGTACTATTCGTTACGAAAATGAAGCACAATCTGGTATAAGTAATAATGAAGGTTTGTATTGGAAGTTTGAGATGGTAACAAGAAAGGCAGAGAGTCTTATAGGTATGCTTACTGGAGTTGTAGGAGCCGTCTATGCCATAAGACCGGAACTTTTCAAAATAACAGATCCGAGGCTCGATGCTGATTTTCTGGCCCCCTTGCTGGCGTTGGAGAAGAAGAAAATTGTTTTATTTCTCGATCATATTGTCGCCAAGGATTACTCTCCATCGAGTTCGGAAGCTTTGTTTGCAAGGAGATTGCGAACAATCAGCCTCGGCCTTTTAAGTCTATTCAAAAATTCTAGATTCCTTAACCCTTTCCGGTTTCCGATGCTCTCCTGGGAGCTATGGAGCCACAAGATTCTTAGATGGCTTCTCCCGGTTTTTATGCTTCTGATTTTCGTAAGCAACGCTTTTATGATCAATATTTCGGTTTTTTGGTTTATTCTATTTTGTGTTCAGGTTTTATTCTATCTTATGGGTATTATTGGGTGCATTATTGCAAAATTTAACAAAAAAGCAGGAATTTTGAGTTCCATATGGTATTTCATTCTTTCTTCGTATGCATCTATGGTTGCTTTTGTCAATGTCTTTACCGGCCGGGATTTCTCTGTATGGGGTGATACGGCTAGACGATAGAGCCAAGAAGCATAATGATAATAATTAATCTACTTTGAAATGTCCTGCAGAAGTTTAATAACGACAGGTTGGATTTCGAAGAAGCACAAAGAAAAAGGGTTAAAATTCCGAAAAGGGTATGTTTCTGGGCTCATTGAGTTCTTGAAAGCTTAAGAAAAGGAAAGTATTTGACAATTAAATCCTTAACCACTTTCGCTTGATTTTCAAAAGTAAGTGAGGCAACTTTCTTTAAGCCACCTAGAGCCAATCTATATCTTAAATCAGGATTAATTATTGCCTTTCTGAGCATCTCGCGCAACTCTTCCTCATCTCCGGGCGAAGCTAGGAGACCGTTAAGACCATGCGACACACGGTAAGGTACGCCACCCAACTTTGTGGCTACTACTGGCAAACCAGATGCCCATGCCTCAAGAATAACTCTCGGGAAACCTTCTCCGTAAAAATCAGAGGGTTGAACAAAAATATCGCAACCACGGTAAAGCTTCTTTAGGGTTTCACTTGGCGGGACAAACCCGAGAACATTAACATTCTTTTCCATGTTCAATCGTTTCACTGTATGTTTAACTTCATCAAGTAAAGGTCCAGACCCAGCAATGAATAATTGAAGGTTCGGGAATTCGACTGTTAAATTCGTGAAAACCTTAAGGAGTAGATCGACACCTTTACCTTGAGCCAGTTGTCCTACAAAAAGTAACTTGCGGGCCAAACCATGAGTTTTCTTTGGCAATACCAGATCTTTCTGAGTGATTCGTATATCATCAAGTAGATGAGCTATGTGTAGAGATGATGTGAAAAGATTATGCAGTTCACATCCCGTAACAAAAACCAGCGAGCCTCGACTCATCCATCTTGTTGAAAAGTGAATCAACCATCCCATTAGTTTGGCTATTACGAGCTTGATACCGCCGAATTTTTCTCTTCTGGCTGTTTTAAGAATATTTCCAGGGATGTGCAATATTACCGGAATCTTCCTTCGTCTAGCAAAGTAATAGAAAAAAGGGGCAACAACTGATGGGGTACGAAGCCAAATCAGATCAGATGAATTGCTCAACTCCCTTGCGCACCGAAGTATCGTTTTTAAGTGCTTAGGGAGAGATAAGGCAGTACTAATAATACTTTCCCATCCAGGAAGAGGGAGGAGCCTGATACCAGAGTCTTCTATTATTATGGCACTTTTCTTAATTTCAGCTTCAGAACTATGTTTTACCGCAACGGAGAGTGTTATTGTTTTTGCTATATTCAGTTTTCGAATGAAATTAATGGAATCTGAGTTTGCCCAGGTTATCTTTTCATTTTTCTTATACAGATCATGCAGGTAAATGCCTAATCGTAAGGACTTACTCATAGTTGATGCAAATAAAGCAATGACAATATTCAGAATGACTAGTTGAGTCTACGGCTGCCATGTGTGTTCAATCTTCAAGGTCTCAGAGGGATATGAGAGTATTGAATCACGGAAAGCGTAGACCATATAGTAGCGTGTATCGCCGTCGCGGGCGCAAAGAAATCTGTAAAACGAGGAATCCAGCTTAACCGGGCGGACGCCTTTTGAGCCTTCAGGATCCCAGGCATGCTGCCCAACCCCGTCGATGTTTTCGTAGTATGTCGTAAATTCAAGACTTGACGGAGCATAGAGCAGATAGTAAAGCCCGTCGCACGAATCGGGAGAACTCCAGTAAAGGTCAACAGTATCCTCGACGAGTGGATGCTTGTAGTTCAGACTCTCCGGCGCAGGCGGTCTAGGGTCCGCAAGGCCTTCCTCTGGAGTCACAGTCATGGTATCCGAGAAGCCTTCCGCTTCGGGGTTGGTGAAAATGGCGAATACCGCATGAACGAAATAGCGATACGTCTTTCCGTTCTGGACTGAAGTATCCGTTAAAGCCCATCCTGCCCTTATGGGATTCAGTGGTCCGAGTTCGGCGACCTGCTCGAATTTCTTTCCTTCCTCCGAACGCATGAGTTTGAAATGCCCGAACATGCCCCCGTATTCCAAAAGCGTATTCTGGTTTATCCAGAATTGCACAGTGGCGCGGCTATCACCTGCGAACGCCTTGACCCACACAAAGGGTTCAATCTGATTGGGAGGGGGCGTACAGACCAGAAACGACAAAAGAATCGTCGTTGCTCCAAAAAGATTAACCGATTTTTTCATTATCGCAGGATACTCAATATTGCCCAAAGGTCAAGCAGGTAAGACCCTGAAAATCAAGGGATTATACCGAGGATTTTTTCTGAAATCTACCCTCTTGACAAGCGTTAAAACCGCTCTATACTAATACGAGAAAAGGTTGCATGCGCGAGTCGGATCGTCTTACCTCCCGCATGCATCTCTTAAAGAAATTCGGGCTTTCTAGGGTAGCCCGTACAAAAACGGCAGGTTTAAGATGTGTGCTAGAAAAAAAGTCAAAGCGTGTCCTGTACAAAAAAGTGCATTATCCTCTGCAATGGAGTGTAGTGTTCATACATCTTTTCCCGAATGTCAAATCAATAATAAAATAATAAACTCTCAGCCTAATAAGATAGGAGGTTGAGCATGAAAAACAATGTTAAAGGCGTTTGGCTCGTTCTGGCCATGCTTGCGATACCGTGTATGGTCTTTGCCGGCATCACGGGCAAGATTTCAGGACGAGTGACAGACGCGGATACACGTCAGCCGCTCCCCGGCGCTAACGTGATCGTCGTGGGAACGGACATGGGAACCGCCACTGGTACGGACGGTTCATACTCGCTCTCCAGCGTTCCTGTAGGAACCTACGATGTTGAGGTTTCCATGATGGGTTATCAGGCCAAGGTTATAAAAGGCGTCAGCGTATCTGCGGATAAGGTTACCTCGCTTAACGTGCAGATAAAAGAGGGCAGCGGCATCGTTATGGGTACTGTCGAAGTAACCGCTCAGAAGGATATCGTTTCGAAGGACCCTAACGTGGGAAAGATAACCAAGGGTTCCGAAATAGTCAGGAGTGCGGGCGTCTCCAACTACAACGATGTCGTGGCGCTTCAGGCGGGAGCCACTGAGACTTCCGGCAACTCGGGCGGTCTTCACGTGCAGGGCGGACGCGCTAACGAGCTCGTATACGTCGTGGACGGCATCAATGCAAACGACCCCGTAACAGGCCAGTCCGGAGTCTACATCGACAACACGGCCATTCAGGAGATGACCATCAACACCGGCAGCTTTAACGCCGAATACGGCGACGCAATGTCCGGAATCGTAAACATCGTCACCCGTGAAGGCTCGGAAAAGTTCAGGGCAGGCGTAGAGTATGAAACCGACGCCCACCTCAGGCTCAGCGATAATCCTGTACAATATCCGAACCCCGATATGTGGCACAACAAGGTATCGCTTTTCGTGAGCGGTCCCTTCTGGGGTCAAGGCACGAAGATTAGCGCCCCCTCCTTCTACATATCCGGTAACCTCCTCGAGGACGAGGACAGGCTGCCCGCTAACGACAATCACCGCAAGAACGGAACGCTCAAGCTGACCTGGAGACCGGTTTTCGGCGGTCCTAAATTCACGCTCTCAGGCAACTACTCAGATCAGTGGTACCATGCTTATCTTCACGATTTCTCGAAGGGAATCTGGCTTGACGAGTTCGGGCCAAGAGTAAAGGCCGATAACTACCAGTTGAACCTTAAGGTCAGCGGACCCTTGGGCAGGGATTCCGCGCAAAGTCTTACGTACACGGTCAATGTCGGAACGTTCAACACCCACCGCAGCGTGTCTTATATGGACGGCGCCCAGATCAATGATTACCGGATGATAGGCCGGCAGCTGATGCCCTGGGTCGGCTGGGCATACAATGAAACGTGGTGGGAGCCTAATCCTGAAGTTCCTGGCGATTCAATACTTCGCAGGCTCTACAACCCGGACTCAATGAATTTCTACATCCCTGATTCCATGCTTGCCTACGTGGACGGCTCCGATTCGGTATACGTGGACGTCAATGAACGCTACAGCAAGATAACGAAGGACCCCGATTCCGCGGTCTGGCTTTTCTACAACGAGTTCATAGTCAAAAACGGCTACTTCTACGAGGGAGACAACAACTTCAACTGGTTCAGCTGGGAAGAGCAGCTTGAGGCCTACAACGAGAGATGGTATTCCATAAACGAATGGCGGCCTACGGTAGACGCTAACGGCGACACAGTGGGTCTTCATTATCATATGTTCGATTTTGCGCGCTACCAGCATTACTACGAGCTGTATAGAGAATGGAAGCCCGATACGACGGTGCCCGGCTGGGAAGAAGTTGAGAACCCGTACGAGGACAGTCTGGAAACTTCGGGCAATATGTATGTAGTCCGCTACAACGACGACCCTGTGTTCCGTCGTTTCAATTATTACTTCAATCCCGTGTGGTCGGACCGCAATACAACGAAATACGTTGCGGATGCCTCAATAGACTGGTCCCCCAATAAGGAGCACTGGGCTAAATTCGGACTCATCGGCAATTACCACGTTCTGGATTATACAAGCATTCAGTTTATCAACGAAAATCCGTATACGGACATGTATCACAAGCAGCCGATAATCGCAGCCGCGTATGCGCAGGACAAGTTCCAGCTTGAAGACCTGCTCCTGAATTTCGGGCTCAGGTTCGACTACTTCGATCCCGCGTCGCAGTATTTTGTTAATCCCGAGTACGTCGATTCGGGAACGGCAGAAGCCAAGCCGAAGTTCCAGTTCAGCCCCAGGCTTTCAATATCCTTCTCGGTCTCAGATAAGTCGACAATGTATGCGTCCTACGGGCACTTCTTCCAGCCAATCGAGCTTCAGGAGCTTTACCAGAATCTAAATGGCGACCTCTCTTCGGGCGTACCCCTTCTCGGCAACCCCAACCTTCCTCCCTTAAAGACCGTCTTCTACCAGGCAGGCTATAATATCGCTTTGACGAGGTTCCTAGGTCTTGACCTGAAAGCCTACTACAAGGATCAGGAGAACCTTCTTGCGACCCGCAACGTAAATACGATTTACAAGGGCAAACTTGCCACCTACACCATCTATACCATAGAAGACTTTGCAAAGATTAAGGGATTCGACATAACCGTAAACGGCGGAGAAGGATTAATCTCCGGTTCCGTGACCTACTCCTACATGGACGCCAAGGGTACGGGCTCATCCGGACGCGAATTCTACTATCGCTACCGCGGCTCCGCGCTGCAGCAGCCGAAATCCGAATACCCCTTGGAGTTCGACATCACGCATTCAGTGAAGGCGAACGTCAACTTCTTCCTTCCCGACACCTTCGGCGTGAAGGTGTTGAGAAATACGAATCTCAATATACAGTTCAACTACGCTTCAGGACCTCCTTACTGGGCGTCCGATTCCCGCGGCAACCCGCTTCCTCTGGGCAGCAAGCGTCAGCCTGGGACTAAGACCGTCGATATGAAGCTTGAGAAATGGTTCCCTCTCGGCAAGAACCAGAACCTCAACCTCGGGTTTTATATTGACGTAAGCAACGTCTTCAACTGGGCTAACGCAAGCTCGGTTTACGGCGCTACGGGTCTGCCCGATGACCCGGGTACAAGACCCGTATACCAGCAGGCAAACTACAGCACTTACGCGCAATACGGCTTTGCCGACGAATACGAATACTGGCAGGCCGATGTGGCAGACTGGGAAAGATACTATGCACAGAATCCCGATATGTTCGGAGAACCGCGCCTAATAAACTTCGGGCTGCGCCTGAACTTCAACTAGGTCTAAGGAGGAATAACATGAAAACAAGACTGATAAAATTTGGTCTGGCGGCGCTTGCAGCGCTGGCCGTTCCTCTGCAGGCGGCGTGGAACAACTCGAACGTGCAGGCTTCCACGCAGCAGAACCGCAACCGTCTCTTGACGACCGTAACCGACAAGCCAGCCATCTTCTGGACCGTCTGGTGGGTCGACGGCGGCGAGATATCAGACTGGGCAATAAGCAACACCTGTCAAGGCGGAGTATGGTCAAGACATCCTGTAGATGAGCGTCCCTACGACTGGACAATCTATCCCTCTCAATCCATAGGAATGACCAGAGGAAGCTGCGGCGAATATCCCAAAGGCTCGGAACAGTTCTACAACTACGCCTGGGGCCTCTGGGTTGGAAGCAAGTACCCTACAGGCAAGGGCAAAAGCCCCAACGTCTCAAAGGGAGCTTATGCATGCGACATGGGCGCCATGGCTTGTTCTGAAATGTCTCAGGCCGGCGGCGCCGGCGACTTGAGCGGCGTTGGTCTTAACTTCAGCGACGGCGTAATACCCAAAGGCAGCAGCGCCGGAGTAGGCGCAAGGCTTTTTGCCGATCCAGGAACGACCCCTCTTTCTTATCAGATGCTCTGGCCGTTTGCGGATACGAGCGTAAACAAGAAGAGACGGGCAATCGGAATGCCCACGCTCGACCCCAAGAACGGAGACATAGTCTCCAATCAGGATACCTACGCATGCGCCGGCGACTGGATTCCGGTGGGCGACGCTGCATGCATATGGATTCTTCCCACAGGAGCATACGATGTCTGGGGTCAAGGTCTGCGCTGGGAGCAAAGAACCTACTGCTGGAACTACGACTACAACAACGCCATAATCTTCATCAACTACAAGATAAGAAACATGAACGACTTTCCTCTTGATTCGGTGTATTTCTCCTTTTTCATGGATAACGACATTGGTCGAGGGGGACTCGCTGCAGGCGACGACGGCTACTGGGACGATCTCATCGGTTTTGACGAAGGGCTTAACATGGGTTATACCTATGATGCCAATGGGTCGGAAGCCGGATGGGTAACCCCTGCCGGCTACATAGGCGCCATACTGCTTGAGACGCCAGGCAATAACGGCCTCACGGGGTTGGAGACGTGGCAGAACGCCGCTGACCAGCAGATAGACAATGACGGAACCGACAGCATAAAATACGTCTACATGACATCCAAGGATTTCGTCACGTGGGACAGCCCGACGGATGTCAGGATGCTTATGAATTCAGGTCCGTATTTGCAGTTGAAGCCTAATGAGGAAGTAAGCTTTACTGTTGCAGTGATAGTAGCCTACTCCCTTGATCAACTCAAGGCCAGGGCAAAGATAGCTCAGATCCAGTATGAGAACGGCTACTTCGGATACACGCCTCCGCCCAATCCGCAGCTGAATGTGATAGCCGGAGACAGCACTGTGTATCTCTCCTGGTCGGCGGAGCCGGAAAAGTTCGTTGACCCCATGAGCAAGCAGCAGACGTTTGAAGGCTACAGGGTATACAGAAGCCTTTCCGGACTTTCAGGTACATGGCAGCTTCTGGCCGACTACGACCTCATGGAGTCCAAGCTTGCCGATACTTGCGTAGCCACTCACAGCGTAGGACCCAGCAAAACGGAGATCAAGTACGAAGGGCTTCTTGCCGGCGCCGACCTGGAGAAGCTTGGCTACGGAAACAACACCTATACGATCACGTTCCAGCCGGATACATCTTACAAATACTACGTGGTTTACGACATAGCCGATCAGAAGGTGCTGAATTACAATCCGAACGCACTAACAGAAGGCGGTTTCTGCATCCTGACCGGCAAGAACGGCAGTCCGAAGCCTCTGCCTGCAGACACATTTTACTACCCCTATCATTCAGGCGATATCATCTTCATTGACGGAGCGCAGTTTTCCATAAGCGACGGAACATCCGGCGAGCCTGGCGCAATTCTTTCGCCTGTTCCTGGAGACCAGTATACAATTAAGACCTATGCATCCGAAAACATCGGCGGCCAGAACGGAATCAGGCACTACTACATAGACGAAGACGTGAAGAACGGGCAGATATATTACTACTCCGTTGCATCATACTCCAGACCGCAGCCTACCGAGAACGTCGGCTCTCTCGAGGGAGGCAAGTCCGGCCAGACATACTGGGCAGTACCCCGCTCTAATCCGATTGGATGGCAGAATGCCTGGGTATCCAACGTTCAAAGAGTAGGGGGCAACGGAAACGCCCTCGTAAAAGACAGTGTTGTATCGCCTGATAAGGTTACAGGCCACGAGTACGAAGTGGGATTCCGCGGCGTATACGATACAATAGTAAAGGACACAATCGTTACAGCGGCCTACTTTAAGGATGTGGATGAAGATTCGATTCTTTTAGATAACTTCAAGGTAAGATCCGGAGCGCTCAGCGGTCCGGTGATCGACGGAGTGCTTGTACAGGTTGCCGCCGTATCTATGGATACGCTTGACATGGAAACCCAGCTCGATACACTGAAGACAGGCTGGCTGGTCAAGACTTCCGGAACCAATTTGTCGTATTCCGTCGATTGGCCGGGTTCGCCTGGACCTATCAGCAAATCAAAGAGCATTGACGTTCTCGTCTCTGTCGTAGATGACGGAGCGGATGAATTCGGGAAATATTGTCGGGTAGCTGTCACACCCTACAATAACAGTGCGCCAGTTAAATTCGTTTATGGTCGCTCTAGCGAAGATACAACAGAGATATACGGCGGAGACAAAATTACTATCTACTCACCAAAGGTAACTGCAGCCGATCAGATATTTACTCTTAACTTTAGTGATTCGGTAACCAAGATAGTAATGATAGTCGACTCGATGGTTACTCCCTGGGATACGACCTATGATACGCTAAAGCTTGTAAAGCGGCCTCAGACCGGCGACCAGCTCCTGATAAAGACCCTGAAACCCACGTCAATCAAGGACAGATTCCGCTTCAACACATTCAAGGCCGAGATCTCCGATGCCAATTCAACACTGACTCTGGACGATATCAGGGTCGTTCCGAACCCCTATTATGTAAGGGCGCCCTGGGATAGAACCCAGTACGACAGGCATGTAGTATTCCAGTATCTGCCTTTGAAATGCACAATACGAATATTCAATACATCGGGCTTGCTTATCCGCACCATAGAACATGACGGTACAGGACCGGCAAGTTCCGGCAGCATTACCCTCAATGGCAAAGGAGGTTCCGAGGAGTGGAATCTTCTGACCAATGAAGGTCTTGATTGTACAAGCGGATTGTACATCTGGCAGGTTGAAACCGAGGATGGCGAACGTGCCTGGGGCAAGTTTGCCATCGTAAGGTAAAGGAGGAAACGATGAAGCTCTATAAGCGACTCCTCATCATATCCACCATTGGGCTAGCGGCTTTAATGACGCCAGTCTCTGCCCGGTTGGGAGGCGCGGGTTCGTCGGCCTCCTTCCTGACAATGGGCGGCGGAGCGCGTCCAATAGCAATGGGCTGCGCCTATACCGCTCTGGCTGACGGTCCGGACGCCCTTTTCTGGAATCCGGCAGGAATAGCCAATGTGACATCGCCTCAGGTGTCCTTCGGACAGGCAATCCTGTTCGCCGGAATGCTTGAAGAGAACCTCGCCGGCGCTTTCCCGCTTGACGCTTCAAGCACGCTTGGAATTCAGATTCTCGCGCATCTTTCAGGACCTATTGAAATCACGACTTATGACAAGCAGCAGGGAACCGGAAACTTCTATACGGCCAACAACTATGCAGTGGGAATTACATACTCCCGTCTGATGACCGAGAAATTCACCGCAGGCGTAACATTGAAGCTGATAGATCTAACTCTCCATGAAGTAGCGGCCGTCGGAATTGCATTTGACGCGGGCGCCATCTACAGGATAGCAGAATTCAAGAATCTCAGGCTCGGTTTCTGCGTTCAGCATTTCGGTCCTGATATGCGCTACAGCGGCAATCCCCTACTCTTCAACACGCATAAAGACACGCTCCAGACCAATGATATACCGTCCACCTTCCTCTCGGAACCATTCCGTCTTCCCTTCACGTTTGCAGGAGGAGCGGCCATAGACCTTGTCGAGCCTGATAGCATGGGCAGCGGTTCCCGTCTGACGCTTGATGCGGACTTCTTCCATCTCGGAGATCAGTCCGCAAAGGGGTCGCTGGGACTCGAATACGGCCTGAATGAGATGTTCTTTTTGAGGTTCGGGTTCGGCATTAACACGTCTCCCGATTTGGGAGATACAACCACAGCAGCTGCTGATGCAGGCACGATACTTCGTGAAGTGCTTTCAAACCGCAACGACCGCGGGCCTTCGGCGGGCCTTGGCGTTAAAATCCCAATTGGCGACTTTAATGTCTCGGTAGATTACAGCTTTGAGTGGCACTGGTACCTCTCTCCCGTGCACCGGGCCTCTCTGGGCGTAGGCTTCTGAACCCGTTCGTTGCAACGAAAATTTTACTGGGGGCCTTAAGGCCCCCAGTATCTTCATTGCAAAGCTAATTCCATTTCAAAAAGGTGTTATGAATCAAAGAAAACCTTACGTTGACATCTTTGTGGAAACTTTTTAGTGAATATTTGCGTCGAATAAACAGTACATGTTGTAAAATAGCAAATGGAAAACAAGGATTTAAACCTTCAGGTTTTAGCTGTGTCTAACGTATCAAAAGGAGTAGAAATCAGGATATTATCCAGAATCGGCTTAATTATATCCGTTATGCCCTTGGTTTTGACAGCCAGAAAAATATCCATCGAGGAAGCCGTCAATACGGCTTTAGAGGAGAGTATTACTGCAGATCAGGCTAGACTCCAAAAGATTCAGGGCGGAGAGGCCCTGGTTGAGGGGTTTGCCGGGTTTCTTCCTCGTGTATCCGCCTCAACCTCAAGCTCATCAACATCCCTGGACAGCCTTGGCTCGGGTTCATGGTCTTCCCAGGTCTCTTTGGCCCAGCCGGTCGTGGACGCCACAGCCATTATCGGCCTGGTTTCTGGATTTAACCAGAACGCAATGTACCGCAAGCAGTCTGTACAGACGCTTTCAAAGCTTATTGTTGAGGTTGAGAAGTCCTACTACAATCTGGCGAAGCGCGAATCGCTGATGAGGAGCGCCGAGAAGGCATATGAAAGGGCGCAGGAATCTGAAAAAGCCGTTAAGAAACGCTTTGAACTAGGCGACGCAAGCAAAGCGGATGCGCTATCGGCTGAAGCAGCAACCTTGTCAGCCCAGATGCAGCTTACCCTTGCAGAGGGCCAGCTCAAAGACGCAAGAACGCATCTTTCCGATCTCATGCTGGGCAGGTATGAAGAGAGTTCCCTTGAGACCGAGGAGCTTGCAGATCCCGAGATGCCGGATTCGCTTCCCTCCACCATAGTATCGGATGAGTTATTGAAAGACAATCCTGATCTGGCTGTTCTAAAACGTCAGACGCGGTCCTCCAACATCTCGGTTTGGCAAGCCTGGGCGGCTCTATTGCCTTCGCTCTCGATAACGGCCGGCAAGAATTTTACTCAGGAAGGGGCGATTCCTGTTTTTTCGACATGGGATGATATTCCAACAGGATACGGTATATCAATAAGCGTTCCCTTTATAGATATTCCTTCGCGAGCTATAGGGATAAGCCGCGCACATATCGCCCGCAGACAAGCGCACCTTGCGCAGTCTGCGCAAGAGCTTACGACAAAAGAGCTTCTCTCGACTCTTTTGTATACGCAGGACGTTGCATACAAAAGCTTTGAGTTTGCGAAAAAGAGTGAAGCTTTGGCAAGGGAAAAGTACAATTTGACCATAAGAAGTTATGAGTTAGAAGCTTCTTCAATTGTTGAACTTATGCAAGCCCAGGCGGATCTGGCAGATGCGGAGCGTGCTCTCGCGGAAGCCAAGGCGAATTACTGGTCTAGCCGTGCAGACTTGAACTACGTTCTGGGTCGCTCACTGGAGGCAAGATGAACAAAAAGAGACGCAGGCTGGGACTCTGGATAGGAATTTCGGCCGTGGTCGCAGTCGTCGCGCTTATAGTAATTCTCAACATCGTATCGAAAGGGAATAAGTCGCCTGAGGTCCAGACTCAAAAAGTTTCCTTCAGCCGTATTGTTTCCACAGTTTCGGCAACCGGCGAACTTAATGCTAAAAATCAGGTTGATATCTCAGCCGAGATTGTTGCACGAGTTCAGAAACTCTACGTAAAGGAGGGGGATGCAGTCAAGCGGGGTCAGCTTCTTTGCCAGCTCAACGACGCCAACGCAAGATCGAGTCTCGATTTGTCCGAAGCGCAATACAAAAAGGCTCTGTCGGAATTCGAGCGGGGCAGGAAGCTTTACGCGGACAGCCTTATATCAACCGCCCAGTTCGAAAATCTCAAGACCGCCTATAGCGTTGCCCTTGCCCAGGTCAACCAGAGTCGCGATTCATACTCTAAAACAAGAATATACGCGCCTATCTCCGGGATTGTAGTCAGATTGAACGTCAAGGAGGGGGAGGCTGTAATGATGGGGACCATGAACAACGCCGGCACTGTGATGATGACTATCGCGGACCTTTCGGCGATGCAGGCAACCGTTAATGTAGACGAATCAGACGTCGCGTCCATCAAGCTTGGTGATGATGCTTCAATAACCCTGGACGCCTTTCCTGATACGACTTTCAAAGCGAAGGTTTTTTCGATAGGCTACATGCCTACGGCGACCACGACCGTTACGACGACGACAGGCGTAACGGATTTCGAGACCGTGCTCGATATCCTGGACGTGGATCCCCTGCAGCGTCCGGGCATGTCCGTATCCGCCGATATAGTGGCGGCAGTTCGCGATTCGGCTCTCGTTTGCCCACTGCAGGCCATAGGCAGGCGCGACATAGAAGGACGCTCGGTGGAAACAGTCTTCATCGTTAAAAACGGAAAAGCGAAGCTTGTTGAGATTAAAACAGGCATATCGGACGGACGTTCGGCTGAGGTCCTGGATGGTCTGGAAGCGGGCCAGGCAGTGATAGTAGGGCCGTACAAGGTTCTTAGAACCCTGAATGACGGAGACGAGGTTAAAACAAAGAAAGAGGAACCGCAATGGCAGAAAGACCAAAGAGGACCGCGACCGCAGCAAGGGCAAGAGTCAGGGCAGCGAAGCGTCCGCATCCGGGTCGGTCGCTGATCCTCCTCGAAGATATCTCCAAGACCTATGACGGCGGTCATGTCGCCGTAAATGCACTTTCGGAGATAAATATCGATATCAATGAGGGTGAATACGTGGCGATAATGGGACCTTCGGGCTCCGGCAAGTCTACTCTTATGCATATCATAGGATGTCTTGACACTCCTTCTGCCGGGTTCTACTATCTCAAGGGGCAGGAGATATCAAAGTATAATAATGATCAGCTTGCACGCGTGCGCAACCGTGAAGTGGGATTCATCTTCCAGAGTTTCAATCTGCTTCCCCGCCTTAGTGCCTCTCAGAACGTTGAAATTCCCCTGCTTTATTCCTCCGTTCCTGTAGATGAAAGGGAAGAAAGGGTAGCCATGATGTTATCAAAAGTAGGGCTTGCCGACCGAGGGCACCACAGGCCGAATGAGCTTTCGGGCGGCGAATCGCAGAGGGTGGCAATAGCGAGGGCGCTGGCTAATAATCCTTCCATAATCCTCGCGGATGAGCCGACAGGGAATCTTGACTCAAAGACCGAGGAAGAAATCATGAAGCTTCTTGACGATTTTAACAAGCAAGGGGTGACGGTAATCGTCGTTACGCACGACGAAAGTGTAGCGTCTCATGCCAAAAGAACCATTCGTCTGCGCGACGGGAAGATAATATGAACTTCTTTTCCCAACTGAGAATGGCTGCTTTATCGCTGCGTTACAACAAGAGCCGTTCGTTTCTCACAACTCTCGGAATAATCATCGGAGTCATGACCGTCATCGCCATTCTTTCCCTGCTGCAGGCGCTTAACCGCAAGATTACGAGCGAGTTTTCCGCACTCGGGACCAACACAATCTACGTTCAAAAGATGGAATGGATGATGGGCGGGCCTGGAGGCAGACCCGACTTCGATGAGATTCGCAAGAGGCCGAATTTCACTATCGAGGATGCGGAAGCTCTTTCAGAGCTGCCGTCCGTGCAGGTAGCGGTGCCGGTAATATCAAGAAATGTAGGCACGCTAAAGCGGTTCGGGAAAGAGGCGGATAACTGCGAACTTGAGGGCACGACGGAGGGCGCTGATCTTACCGAGAATCTGGTAATTTCAGAGGGGCGTTTCATCAATCGCGACGACGCCGTTCACCGCAGAATGTTTTGCGTAATAGGCTCCTATATCGCAGACAATCTCTTCGGCACGGAGGATCCTGTAGGCAAGACGCTTGACGTTGATAATCACCGTTACCTGATAATAGGGGTTCTTGAGGCAAAGGGAGCGATGTTCGGCTCGAGCATGGACAACAGGGTTATAATTCCTATTACGACATACCTCAAATACAATCCACAGCCGCGCGGGTTTCAGGCGGTGTTCGGAGGCATATCTCTGGAAGTGCTTCCTAAAAAAGAAGTTTCCATGGAAAAAGCGTTGGAGGACGTTGAGTCGCAGATGAGGCTCATCAGGGGTCTTCACTACGACCAGGATAACGACTTCGGGCTCAATACCCAGCAGATGCTTCTCACGTCAATAAAAAGCATCACGAGCGTTGCATGGCTTGTAATGGTAGGCGTGGCGGCAATATCCCTTATAGTAGGCGGCATCGGAATAATGAACACAATGCTTGTCTCCGTCGCAGAGAGAACGAGGGAGATAGGAATCCGCAAATCAGTCGGCGCAAGAGACGTGGACATCCTGTGGCAGTTTTTGCTTGAGTCGGTTTTGCTTTCCATGATAGGCGGAGCTATTGGCATAGTGCTCGGCCTGGGAATCGCTCTTCTTGCTTCGGGGCTCTTCAAGCTCGAGGCTGCGGCGCCCTGGTGGACGATAGTGCTCGGATTCGGCTTTTCTGCTGCCGTAGGAATATTCTTTGGAATCTACCCGGCGCAGAAGGCTGCAAAGCTTAATCCGATTAACGCAATCAGATACGAATAGACAGTAACCAGTCGTAACGTTTCGGCCAAAACGGATCAGGTTAGCATCATATTATAAGATAATTCCGCTATACTATTCTCATCCGAGTAGTTTGAGGAATGGATTAAGGGATTAGTTAGATTATCAGAACGCGAGTTTGGATTTCTTCTTCTCCACCGGCTGCACTTGTTTCTTTTCTTCCTGCTTCGGCTGCTCCCTTGCTTGAGTCTGGGCAGGTTTCTCCTCAACCTTTGGCTGAGGTTTAATCTCCTCCGCTTTTCTTTCGACCCTGGGCGGCTCACGATGAGATACAGGCTGCGTTTTTTGCGAGTCCGCAGGGGTCTCTCCGGATCTCAGGCGCTCTTCATTAATCTCAAGAATCTGACCTTCAAGCTCGTGTATGCGGCGCTCAAGCGCAGAAATCTTGGCTCCGGTAGCAGGGGAACGCTTAAGTTCGTCCCAGGTTTTTTGTTCAAGCTGACCTTCCATAGACTTTAATTCGTCCAGTTTCAGTTTTATTCTGTCCCTGTCCTCGCGAAGTTCCGCTATTTCACGTTCAAGGTGCGTCTTTTCCTTTATAGCCATCTCCATTGCGGAATGTTCCCTGCGCAGGTATTCAAGCCTTTTATTTATATCCTGCTCCTCCCTTTCGAGAGTACGAAGCTTAGCCTCGGTCATAGAAAGCTCGCGGCGCCGCTTTTCAAGGGTTTCCTGTGAGATGTAGTCCGGGTGGTCCTTCGAGATCGAGCCTTCGGGAGGTTTAGTTCTTCTGATGACTTCCTGCTCAACCATATTCGCCTGAGGCTTCGCTTCATCTTTTGTTCCTCTGTCCATCTTTTCCCAAACGCTTGATGGTCCAGCGCCGGGTTTCTTATCCGCTTCCTTCCTCGGTTCGCCGGAACTCATTTTGCCGAACTTTTGTTCAAGCTCCTTGAGCTTTTCCAATTCCTCTGGCGAGGCTTGAGCGTCCTTCTTCTCCGCCTCGACTTGCTTCTCCGGTTTCTTCTCCGGTTGCTCCTTTTCGGATTTGGGTATAAATTTAGGCATACTAATAGAATAGCTAGAAAAAAGAGATAGTCAAGGGGCAATCTGCCAATCATAGAAAATTTGTTGCAAGAGAATGTGTTTTATGTAAACTACAATATGTCCATTGAATTAAAGTTTCTTGGAGGTGCAAGGACGGTCACGGGATCCAAATTCACGCTTAAAACAAAGAAGGCGTCTATTCTTACCGAATTCGGGTTGTTTCAAGGCCACCGCAGACAGGCCTTTGAATTGAATACCCTGCTTCCGGATGAAATACTGGAAACGGATTCGATGCTTCTTTCCCACGCGCACATAGACCACGCTGGAAACATACCCCGTCTGGTGGCGCACGGGTATGAAAATGACATTTACGCCACTTCCGCTACAATCGATTTAGCACGGATTATGCTTTTGGATTCGGCCGAGATACAGGTTCGCGATGCGGAATATGTCAACAAGAAGAATGCAAAAAAAGGCGAGCCACTCATAGAACCGCTTTACTCAATCGAGGAGGCCGAAGCCTCTATTAAGAACCTCAAACCGCTTGAATATCATTCTACACGTGAGGTTGCCGCAGGAATCAAAGCCACATTCTACGATGCAGGCCATATCCTTGGTTCTGCCCAGATACTGTATGAAATTGACGGCTTGAGGATACTCTTTACGGGCGATCTTGGCCAGCCCGATCTCCCGGTTGTTCGCAATCCGGAACGCGTTCCTTCGCCTGATATAATCGTGTGCGAGTCCACATACGGCGAAAGAAACCATCCGTCTCTCGATGAGGCGAAGCAAAGGCTTTCAGATATCCTTAAGAGCGCGTACGATAGAGGGGCAAAGATCCTCGTGCCTGCATTTGCGGTAGGCAGAACACAATCGCTTGTTCTCGTGATGCACCAGTTGATGGATGAAGGCCGGCTCCCTGCCATGCCCATATGGATTGATTCGCCTCTTTCCCTTGAGGCGACCGAGGTTTTCAAAAAGCATCCCGAATGTTACGACAGAGAGACGATGGAGTATCTTAAACGCGACGAAGACCCATTCGGTTTCTTCCGCTTGCGCTACGTACAGACCGTTGAGGAATCAAAATCCCTCAACGAAGTCTCGGGTCCTTGCATGATTATTGCATCATCAGGGATGTGCGAAGGTGGAAGGGTGGTTCATCATCTTAAGAACACTGTTGCCGATCCTAAAAACCTGGTCATTATTACAGGCTACCAAGCTGAAGGAACGCTCGGAAAGCGCATCGTAGATGGCGTTAAATCAGTTAAGCTCTATGGGGAAGAATACCCCTTGAACTGTGGCGTCGAAGTGCTTAACGAATATTCCGCTCATGCAGACCGCAATGACCTGATAGAGCTTTTTAAGGGATATGATTCAAAAAAAGTCAAGGAAGTGTTTCTTGTGCATGGAGACTATGATCAGAGCAGGGCTTTAGGCGAGGCGGTGAATGGGCTCGGCTACTCATCAATAACAATTCCCGATGTGGGACAAAGCTTTGAAATCGGGTAATCCCTTAAAGCATCCGTTAATCGACGAGTTTCTGACCTATCTTGTTGCTGAAAGGGGGCTGTCAGCCAACTCAGTAGACTCTTACTCTAGAGACCTTCTGCAGTTCGAGACTTATCTTTCGGCGCACGGAACGGAATACGTCAATCTGACTCCGGGAACGATAAGGGATTACCTCGGCAGGATGAGCGAAGCCGGGCTTCTTCCCCGTTCAATAGCGCGCAAGCTGTCGGCTATCAGGATGTTCTTAAGATACCTCAACGATACAGGCAGGGTTTCCCGAGACCCCGGTGAAAATGTTGCAGGGCCGAGACTTGGCAGAAAGCTTCCCGAGGTCCTCTCTGTAAAAGAAATCCAGGAAATTCTCTCCGCAGTTCAAAACACGCTGCGTTCAGCCCGGAGCGAGAAATCTGCAGCGCTTGCCTTGCGAGACAATGCAATGCTTGAGGTTCTTTACGGGGCAGGTCTCAGAATATCCGAGCTTATTTCTTTAAGGCTTGGAGACCTGTTTCTTGAGGAGGGATTCCTCCGAGTTACCGGCAAGGGAGACAAGGAAAGGATAGTTCCTCTTGGCGAACCCGCTATCCGTTCCTTAAGGCGCTACATAGACTCCGGAAGATCCTCATTATACTCATCAAAAGCCATCATCAGGGATATTGTTTTCCTGAACGCTCGTGGTACAGGATTATCACGTATGGGCGCGTGGAAGATAATTCGTTTCTTCATCCAGGCAGCCGGGATCAAGTCTCGCGTAACACCGCATACATTCCGGCATTCCTTTGCAACCCACCTTCTTGAAGGCGGAGCCGACCTCCGGGCCGTACAGGAGATGCTCGGGCACTCGAGTATCACTACTACTGAGATATACACTCACGTAGACCGCTCCTATCTGCGCGAGGTTTACAAAAGCTTCCATCCAAGGGCTTAATATATGACAAAGAGATATCTGACGGATGAGGAGTTTGACGATATCGTCTCGGAAGTTATAGCGCAGCTTCCTCAAGAGTTCAGGAGAGAACTGGATGAACGTAATGTCGTCATTTCCGTTAAGGATGCACCTGATGCATCCGATCCGCCCGATTTCGTGCGCGGCAGGGTTCTTGGATTCTATCACGGCGTTCCGTTAAGAAAACGAGGGGGTACAGGCCAGGCGATCTGGCCTGACAAGATTATAATATACAAATCGATAGTTGAACGTTACGTCTCATCCGCAGAGGAGGCAAAGGAGCTTCTAAAAAGAGTGGTTCTTCATGAGATAGGCCATTTTTTTGGACTTTCGGATGCCGAACTCCGGCGGCTCGGATACTGAGGATTTGGGTCGACCCGACCACAGAAAATAGAATTGAAATAGGCTCGGATTCGCTCAGACGGAATTCAAAAAGTATTCCCGCGAATCAACAAAGCCGATTCGCGGGAACTTTGATGCCGGGGGCGGGATTTGAACCCGCACGGAGTTACCCATACGCCCCTCAAACGTACGTGTCTGCCATTTTCACCACCCCGGCAAAGTGGGTAACTATAACCAATCGAATTAAAAAGTCAAGCCCGATGTCAGCGCATTAATCGCCTAAAGCGTGTCCATGGTCAATAGATTGTTAGCAGGTAAAGAGGGATTGAGTTAATCGAGAAGGATGACAGGGAAGAGGAGGAAGTTATCATCGAGGTGATTGCAGCCGAGGGATTGTAGTTTGGCAAGCGGCGAGAGTCCGCCCATGCCCTTACCGAAGTGCGGTCTTTTGAAGTTGCAGACATACTGCCATGCCTGGGCTGACTTGAGGAGTCGGTCTCTAACCCTTCTTTTGTCCGAAGGACAAAAGATAGGGGTCCCCATACGAGAAAGCTCGTATGGGGTAACTAGAACGGCTCCCCTACCTCCCACGCCCAGCGGGCAGGGTAGAACCTCGAACGAGGCCTGGCTTTCTTCTTCACACCCAACCTGCGTAGGATGTGCCTCACCGTGTCCTCCGACAGTCGGATGTTATAGTTCCTCCTCAGTATCCAGGCTAGTCGTCTGCGACCATATCCTGTTTCTCTGCGAAGCTTACGGACAAGTATTTCTACCCTGGAAGCCCTATTGCAGGAATCACTTATGGACTTGCGGAATCCCTTCAGCCCATGCGGCATCGAGCCGCTATGTCTCCTTTGGAGGCTACGCCTCGACCGCTTGCGAACCGTCGGATGGAAGATCCCAGCTTCCTTTAATATCCTCCTTCAAACCCTGGTAACTATCTCCTGGCGCACGAACTAAGCGCCCCTTGACAACCTTCTCAAGTGAAGTATGCTTTAGCATTAAGAATACAAATAAGGTTTAATCGAGCACGTTAGGAGGTGCACGATGAAAAAAGCCTTTGTGGCGATACTAGGAATCGCGGGGATTTTGACGATCGGTCTTCTGGCAGGTCTTTCATGTCAGAAGGAAGACGCAACTCCTCCGCAGATTACCAGGTTTGAAATAGCCGCAATCGACGGCAACGGGCCTTCCTATGTTTGGGCAGACAGCGTTAAAGGTTCCGTAGCCGTGATTGTGGAAGCTACCGATAATGTAGGCGTAGATAAGTGCGTATTCTACATCAACGATACCATAGTCGACATGCCTCTGGCCGTTCCCCAGGATACTACTTCAAGCGTCCGGACTTACATATGGGACACTAAACTCATGCAGGACAGCGTACGCTACACTATTAATCTTCGCGTTTATGACGCCGCTGGGAACGAAGCGACAGGCACGGCCAAGAGCTACATTGTCAGAGCTCCTAACACACCGCCGGATACCGCAAAGATTCTTTCGCCCAAGGATGGAGCGACGTTGCTTGCCTGTTATGCCACATTCCAGTGGCAGGGCAGCGATCCGGATACTCTACCTGCACAGACCGAAGATCTTGTTTACGATGTCTACTTCGGAAAAACCAGCAATCCCTCAAAAGTGACGGAACAACCGATATCTCACAGGGATACCGTAACATGGGGAACAGGACAGCTCAATGAAGGCAAGTACTACCTTGAACCAGAGACTGATTATTATTGGAAGGTCGTGACTATAGATAAGTACAAAAAACAGACGTCGACCAAGGTTTTAAAATTCAGCAGAGGTCAGAACCAGCTCCCCGGTTTTGGGACACCCTCCTCCCCCCCGGCCCCTGATTCAGTGAACTCTTATATTGAAAGACCTGCAGATAATAAAGTCCAGCTTAGATGGACTATCGGCGAACCCGATCAGGATCCTTTGACGTACGATTTATACTTTGGACCTCATCCGAGCCCCGACGATACGGGATTGGTTTATGTATCCGCCCTGCCAAAGATTGCATCCGCACTTGGAAACAACTCTTACACGGTTCAATTCTCAGCCGACACGCTTTATCTCTGGAGAGCGGTCGCCAAGGATATCTGGGGCGGAACACGGAGCCCGGATTCGCTCAAATGCTGGACTATTACCCTAAGATAGAATTGCTAAAAACGAAAAGAGCGGCTCTTTTGAGCCGCTCTTTTTTTACAATCACTCATTAAAAATAAAATCTGAAGCCTATGCCTCCACCGAAACCGAAGTCCGGTTGAGGATAGAGCAAGACAAGAGGTTCAACCTCTGCAAAAAAGCTTATAGGGTTGAAAATATACTCTAATCCAAGAGGAACTCTTGCCGCAAAGCTGACTCGGCTTTGAAGAGGGTCATTTGAAAAATCCGCAAAAAGAATACCTCCGGCTCCAATGTACGCAGCGAGTGAGCCTTTTGACACCCCGCGTATTTGAAAGTGATGAAGATACCCCAACTGAGCAACCATCCAGTTGTAAGTAAATTGCCAGCCCAGCAATGCGTCTATCGCCCCGGAGTTAGATATCCAGAATTTGCCTGAGATACCCGCAGGTTCGCCGAGCACGACTCCGATTCCGAATCTGCCGTGAGGGGCGTCATAAGCCTCGGTGGTTGATGCAAAAATAACCAGCGCTAACGTAAAAACCACAAAAAATTTGTGTGTCATCGAACCTCCAAAAAGATTTATTTAGAATAATCCAAGTTCTATGGTTGTCAATAGCAGCAAAAGTTCGTGTTCCTTGAATTAACTAGTCGAGCTTGACAAGCAATCAACGTCGAGTATGCTAAGGCTATGAGAAAGCAAGGTTTGGGACTTGCAGGCAAGCTCATAATAATCTTCAGTATTCTCTACGGAGTGCTTCTTGCGGGCGTCCTCGGAATATCAATACATTTTTTTGTCGTCGCAAAACAAAACGACGCCAGGTACAGAATAGTCGACGTAATAAACTCAATTCATCTTGCGCGAAAGCGTATGGGGGATGCGGAACTCAAGGACTACCTTACCGAGCTTTTCTCAACGCGATTCAGGGCAGAAGGATACGATCTTGATATTCTTGATATATCCATACATGAAGGCAACAAGGTTCTTCGCTCGAGAAGAGCGGACATTCAAGCGGACAAAACCCAGCGATTTCACACCGAGATACGCGATCCGGAATCGAAAAGAATAGTCTACACAATAGACTTATCATACTCTCTCCTGAATCTGGAAAAAGGCATTTGGAATCTTGTGTGGCAGGTTGCAGCGGTAGGCGCGGCCGCATTCATCGCTGGATTGGCGCTGATACTCTATTTCGCAAGAAGGAGCACGTCGCATCTTCGAACTCTCGCGGACGCCATGCAGCAGGCCGGCTCCGGAAACATGGGTGCAAGGGTTGAAATACAATCATCCGATGAGGTGGGTGTTCTTGGCGATACCTTCAACTGGATGATGAAGGGTCTTGAGGAGGGTGAGTTTGTGAAAAACATCTTCAAGAGATACGTCACGAGACAGGTAGCTGAGAAGATACTCGCCGAAAAGGATATGGTTCATCTTGCGGGAGACAGGCTTGAGGTGTCGATTCTCTTCGCGGACATTCGCGGATTCACGCGTCTTTCGCAGACGATGCCCCCCGAGGAGATAATAGGGCTTCTTAATCACTACTTTACGCCGATAATAGACGTGATTATAGAAAACGAGGGCGTTCTGGATAAATTCATAGGCGACGGGTTTCTTGCCTTCTGGAACGCTCCCTTGCCGCAGAAAGACCATGCTCTTAGAGCCTGCAAGGCAGCTATCGAGATACAGAATGTGATAACGAAATTGAATCTCGCACGGGAGAACCTTGGGAAAATAAGCATCAAAATGGGTATGGGGATTCATTCAGGCGCCGCCATAGCAGGCAGCATCGGCTCGGCGCGAAGGATGGAATACACAATCATAGGCGAGAGCGTTAACTTCGCTGAAAGGCTTGAGGAGGCTGCAGAACATGGAGAGGTTCTTGTCTCGAAAAGAGTCAAGGAGCTTATCGCGGAGAGGATGCCTTTGAAGGAAAGGCGCATTAAAATACAAGATTACGGAGAACAGGAGATAGAAGTGTTCGAACTGCTTATTCCGAAGGAGGCTTTGCAATGAGGAGGTTTTTTTTGGGGTTTGCAACAGTAGCATTGCCGTTCATAATCGCAAGCTGCGACGGAACGGGCCGGAAAGATGAAGCAATAGTCGTAATAATAGAAGACGCGACTATTACGGATTCAGGAAATACCGAACCGCGCGATACGTCGAGAAACATCCAAGACGACATAAAACCGGATACAACCTCGTCCAGACATCAGCCCGTGAAACGTGAGATGTCAATTTCAGGCGCGGTATCGCTTCTTAAGCTTGACTTAGATAGAAAAGATATTGCTCGTCTTACCCGTCATACCGAATCCCTGATTCAATCCGTCGATAAGCAGCTGGAGAAGCCGCTTTCGAGCGAGCTTAAACGTGCGCTCAATCTTTTTTCTTTGAAGCTGTCAAGCTTCAAGAGAGAAATCGCGTTTCTTAAGGACAAAGAAGATATCCCTTCAACAAAGATCGCCTTGCTTACTGAGAAACTCGAAGAACTCGAAGAAGTCGCAAAACGTGTAGAAAACAGAAAATGACAATCGCTTTTCAAGGATAGATTTATCCCTGTTTTTATTCCGCCCTATACTTCTTTTAGGTTAGTATAGTCAAATCCTGACGTTATTTCCCCTTTGGAGCCTGGGAAATAAGATTTTCGAGAATTGCTTTTACATCCCAGACTTTCAGAGTGCGGTCGTCGCCGCCCGTATATAGCTTCGAGCCGTCGTTCGAGACAGCGATGCTCCTCACTGCTCCATCGTGGGCCTTGAATCTTCCAAGCTCGGATAGACCTACGGTGAATATGCCCTTGGTTTCTACCGTATCGCTTGGGCTGGTGATCTTCAGAAATACCACTGTACCCGCCCGGTCTGAAGCAATCAAGGTGGCATTATCCGGCAGGAATGCGATTCCAAGCACGTCCATAAGATTACTCTGATACCAGCCAATGGATGTCAGAGGCTCCGTTTTCCAGAGTTTGACCAGGTCATTGGTTCCTCCAGCTGCGAATAGGGTGCCGTCTTTAGAAAAAGCAAGAGCGTTGATATAACCCGAAGACTCTTTTGTCTTAAATGAAACGGTATCATCCACGTCGGCGATAAAAAGAAGGCTGTCGCGGCCGGCGGTATACAGAATGTGACTCAAGGGTCTGAACTTAAGCGCTGTAACAACGCCTTCATGACCTTTGAACTCGCCCGATTGTTCCCTTTTCTGGACGTCCCATATCTCTACGAACTTGTCGGCGAAACCTACGGCCAAAAGGGTTCCATCTGAAGAATAATCTACGCTCGTTACGGGTCCTTCAAACATCACTACAGAATCAATAAGCTGTCCTGTTTTGGCGTTAGTTATCGTGAAAACCTCATCGCCGCTCGCAGCCGCAAGAAGGCTTCCATCAGGCGAAAAGGCTACGCTGTTGATTATATGGCGGTGTTTTTGTATCTTTCTAACGGGCTTATGCTCGATGGGATACCACAGCATCACCAGGCTATCCGAAAAACCAAGAGCGAGTGTCGTATTATCCGGACTAACGGCAATTGCCGTGACGCGTCCGCTGAAAGTGTCGACTGAAACTGGCGCTCCATTGTAGATTACGTGTGTGGGATTGCTGCCGCAACCCGCCACTGAAAGGACGCTCGCGATTACCGCGAAAAACATAATCTTTTTCATAATATGCCTCCGGCTAACGTTTAATCTTAGTTAATAATACTAATGAAACTCCCAAAAACAAGATGTTGGGCAGCCATGCAGCCAGCCAACCGGGGATATCGGAGTTGTACCCGAATGCTCTGAACGCCTGTATTGAACCCCAGTAGATAAAACTCAGAAGAAGTCCGAGTCCGATGCCCAGCGTGATGTTGCTTTTTCGCAGAAGACTCGCCGCAGAGATGGAAATAAGCGTCACTATTAATATTATTAAAGGTCCGGAGAAACGGAAATGGAATTCTGTAATCTCCTCGGATGCATCGATTCCGGCGTTTGTTCTGCGTTTTATGTATTGAGCGAGTTCTATAAAGGTCATCTCGTCAACCTGCTTTATTCTCCCTCCGATCTCACCCGGGGTTTCCTTTATTTCCGGAACTATTCCATTATTGATTTTCTCAAATCCTACTTCATCCCCATCGAATGATGTTATTTCAATATTATCGCCTCGCCAGCCTTCCTTTTGCGAGTAGTTGGCGTGTTCTATCCTCAAAGTCCGCTTGATGGAACGTTTTGGCCCGAATTCCCATATCATCCAGCCCGATGCCGTACTGTCTCTAATATTCAGTTGATGTATGGAGTATAGCCTCCCGGTCTCGGAAAGATAAGTAGTTTCGTATATTACAATAGTTCTGTTTGATGAACGTTTTTCTATGTTTGCCTCCTTGTATTCGATGAAACGGGTTTTGGATTTGGTTGCAACCAGCTCGTTGAAAGAAAAAGCCGCCAACGTAATAACGGAAGCCGTTACCAGAAAAGTAGCAAATATTCTTAAAATATCCACCCCTGAGGCAAGAAGCGGAACGAGCTCGTTGGAGCGTATGAGTCTGCCGAAGGTCAGGAAGATGCCCATAGCGCAGCCGACGGGAAGGAGAAGTCCTGTTGCGGCAGGAAGTTCGTAAAAGTAATATGCAAGAATCTGAAGGAGTGTAGCTTTGTATCGCAGAAAATAGTTCATGAGGTCTATAAGCCGAATCAAGTCGTATATGATAACGATTGTTATAAGCCCAAGAAGTGAAAAAAGCAGGAATTCGGAAACCAGGAATCTGTCAAAGCGTTTCACAGTCTGAGCTTCTTCAAGATAAGGGAGTTTTCAAAGAAAACCTCGCTGAATATCTCTACAGTAAACGGAATCATAATCAGATTAGGAAGCCACATTGCGAGCCATGCGGACATCTTTCCGGTTTTGGCGAATTTTTCTCCGCCTATGACTAAGATGTAATAAAAAGCAAAGAAGATAAGACTCAAAACAATTGCAAGTCCTATGCCGCCCTTCCTCAATTTCCCTCCCAGGGCAGCGCCAAAAAACAAAAAAAGCACCGCGGCTACAGAAAAAGCGATGGATTTGTGAATCTCAACGTTAAGAACATTGATTCTGCTTTCCAGACTCTTTATTCTCCTTTCGAGTTCCTGCTTTCTAAGCTGATTCGTAGTTTTCGCCAGGTCGCTTCTGCTGGATACTATCTGTTTCTTGTTCGAATCTATCTCCTTTAAGAGTAATGGAAGGGTCATTTCCTTTTCCGACCGGTAGGTTCGTTCGCGTCTTATCAGCTCGGTGTTAAGCTCAAGATTGATTATCTGCGTATCCGAGCGGATTCTGCGGTAGCTTGTTCCCACAAGTTCGTGCGTTTCAGCGCCATAAAGAGTCATGACTATGTATCTCTCGTCGGGTGTCACGACAAGCGAACCTTCAGGGGCTGTAATCAATGCGCTATTTCTTACGGAAACCATGACATCATAGATTTTGGAGTTGCGTTCGTCCTTGGAGCCTATGAAAATCGTGTATCCTGGGAATCCCTCATTGAAAAGTCCTTCATCAAGTCTTACCGAAGGCTTTTTGCTTGAAACGTCTGCAAGCATGTTGCGTTCTCTGTGGTTCGATTCGGGGAGAACGTAGAGGTTAAAAAACACCATCAATATAGAGAGGATAACGGTGAATACGAAAACAGGAACAAATGTATCAACCAATCGGACACCAGCTGAACGGAGTGCGACGATTTCATTATCTTGCGCAAGTCTTCCAAAGGTCATCATGGAACCTGACATGGTTGCGAGGGGGACTGACATAGCCATTACAAAGGGGATTGCGTATAGCAGTATCTCTAGAACGTACCTTACCTCAATACCTTTTGTAATAACCAGATTGAATAAAAGGAACAACTGGTCCATAAGGAATATACCGGTTAAAACGGCCCAGGAAAGCGCAAGGGGAACGGCAAACTGGCTCAGAATGTAGCGCGAAAATATACGCATGAATAATGATAACGAGGCAATGCAATATGTCAATGAGATCCGTTGACATAATGATACAGGTCTATAAAATCAAATATGTTTTTCTTCAAAGGGAAATGAACTTGACGGATTGTTCTTGAAAAATGAGAAAAAAGATACTATCGATTGTCGGAGCAAGACCTCAATTTATTAAGGCGGCCATGCTCTCAAGGTCGCTGAACAAAGAAAAGGGTATCCAGCATATCCAGCTTCATACAGGCCAGCATTACAGCTCAGAAATGGCTGAAGTTTTTTTTAAGGAACTTAATTACCGTCCAGACTACGATTTAGGAATCGGATCAGGAAGTCACGCGGTTCAAACCGGCAAGTCGATGATAGGTATTGAAGAAGTTCTTATTGAAGAAAACCCTGATTTAGTGATAGTATATGGAGATACGAATGCGACCCTTGCGGGCTCTCTGGCAGCTGCAAAGCTCCATATCTCCATAGCTCATGTCGAAGCGGGACTACGGAGTTTCAACCGGAGGATGCCGGAGGAGATAAATCGTCTTGTTGCGGATACCCTCTCGGAAATCCTTTTGTGTCCGACATCGACCGCGGTCATGAATCTTGCAAGTGAAGGTCGGACAAAAGGAGTAATAAATACCGGCGATATCCTTCTTGATACCTTGAATCTTTTCCTTCCTGCGGCCAGGAAATCTTCATCTATACTCCAGCAACTATCCATAAATGGCGGATCGTACTGGCTTCTGACAATGCACAGACCGTCAAATGTGGATGATGAAGAAATATTGAGAGGCGTCATTTCCGCCTTAGCTTCTATTGATCACCCGCAAATCATCTTTCCGTGTCATCCGAGAACGGCACAGACACTTGAACGAATGACCAGTCAGGAAAAAGATCATATTCGAATCATCAAGCCTGTTTCATATCTGGATATGCTGATTCTTGAGGAGAATGCCGAACTAATACTCACAGACTCAGGAGGCGTTCAAAGAGAAGCGTACTTTCTTGCCTGTCCGTGCATCACTCTCCGCGATGAAACTGAGTGGCCTGAAACCCTCGAAGGCGGATGGAATCGTTTGACAGGCTCGGATCCGGTGCAAATTTCAGAATCAATACTAAAAGCTCAACAACCAGCTTCACCCCCAAATCTTAGCGCTTTCGGGTTCGGAAAGGCTACTCAAAATATCTCTGATGCTATCCTTGATAATACATTTCGAAAGTAATTGATGGCCCTGAAGGATTTCAAAGTTCTTTCTAAAGACACACTTATATACGGTATAGGAAATGCGGCCGACAGAATGATACAGATAGTTCTTCTTCCTTTATTTGCCGCTTATCTTTCGATTGACAAATACGGAATTCGCAGTCTTACAATACCTGCTTACGAATTCCTCAAAATAATAATCCTCTTGTGTATTGATCAAGCAGTAATTGCCGATTACTTTAAGGTTAAGACTGAAGCGGAACAAAGAAATGTTATTTCAACAGGATTCACATTTAGTGTCGTCACTTCTATAGCAGTAGGAGTATTAGGATACTTTTTTGCAGGTCCTTTCGTTAAAGCTATCAAATTTGTCGCACCTGAGTCAGTATTGATCCTCAAATTTTTTTCTATTTTTACTGCGTTTAGTTGTCCAAGTTTTGTATTTCTTTCTTTCTTGAGATGTGAAAGAAAACCATGGGCTTATATGTTTTTTACCATAATAAAGGCAATAGTGAAGGTAGGACTGATTGTATTCTTCCTTGCTTTTTTAAAGAAGGATCTTTTAGGAATTTACGTAGTGGATGCAATCTTGGCGGTGTTGACATTCTTTCCAGTAAGTGTTTGGATATATGTCTACTCTAAAGGGATTAAGTTTTCGTTTCGAAGTCTTAAAAGTATGTTTTTATATTCTCTTCCACTTGTACCTAACATGGCTTTTTACTGGATGCGAACTATGCTTGACAGGTGGATAATTTTGCCTATGTTAGGAAAAGGAGCAGTTGGAGTATTTGGATTTGCGATTACAATATCAAGTGTGGTATCATTCCTGCTTTTGGCGACAGTTAATCTTGCGTGGACACCTTATGCTTTTTCGATTAAGGATAAGCCCGATCTTCACAGAATTACCTCAAGGTTGCTGACCTATGTGCTTTTTCTTGTGGGCTGGGCGCTTATTGTGCTTGGCGGAGGGGCAAATGAGTTGCTTCACGTGATAACAAAAAAACCTGAATATTGGAGCGCAGCGCCCTTGGTTCCGATTCTTCTTGTTGCAATGGGGTTTATGGGTGTTTTCAATATAGTAGGTACTCCATGCCAGATTGCGAGGAAAACGATATATTTCACTATTACATCAATTGTTGGAGCTATTATAGTTGTTGCGATGAATATTTTTCTGATCCCCTTGATGGGGCTTTATGCTTC
>JAAYVC010000006.1 GCA_012517375.1 bacterium
TGCGGTTACAGGCATCAAGTGGGATAGCTATGGGTACACAGATATAACTTTAATCAAAACCAACCCTGTAGGTGATTCGTTGTGGGGACACAGTTGGGGCGGGGCGGACGATGACGCAAGCACCTGTGTTCAGCAAACTACCGACGGGGGCTATATTATAAGCGCGGAGACGCGTTCTTTCGGGGAAGCAAGGGTTAATGCCTGGCTTTTAAAGACGGATGTAAATGGCGATACCACCTGGGCACGTATATTAGGCGCTGGATGGGGGCATAGCGTACAGCAAACCACGGACGGTGGTTATATAATCTGTGGGGGCTTGACTCTCATCAAGACCGACTCGCTTGGATATGTAGGGGTTGAGGAACCTATAACAAAGCCTGCCCTGACAGACTGGCGGGTGGTTTCGCCTGTCGGCTCAACCGTAACCTTGAAATATTCAAACCGGCCCCAGGGGTTCCACGCTTTTGTGTTTGACGCTTCTGGCCGCAAGGTTGACGAGATGCGATCCCAGGGAGAATCAGGTACAATCACCTGGGGTCAAGGGGTGAGTGCAGGTGTCTACTTTGTGAGGGTTGAGTCCTCTCACCCTGCCACGAAGAAAATTATACTAATCAAATAATATTATCAGCAAGTTTTCTCTGAATTGACTTCCCTTATCTTTCCCATAAACTGAACCATGTCCTCATCTAACCGCGAAACCGGTAAACCTCTTAAATTGCTTGTCAAGCGCCCGCTCCGCTCGCCCTCGTTCGCGCGAAAGCTTCTTGCCGAACTTGAGATACCCAAGCGCTTCAGTCCCGAAGATATACTCTACCTGACGCCTAACAAACGCAGGGCGCGCTCTGCAATGTTCGAGATACTCTCCCTTTATAACGGAAGCGCATTTAGAACGCCGGAATGCTTTACGCTTCAGACCTATGCGGAGAGTCTCGTAAACATGGAATCCAGGAAAGGTCTTGTCGACGAGTTGGACCGCAGGTTTATCCTTCTAAAACTCCTGCGCGGTTCGAAGAGCAAATGGTTCAAAGAGGAGCATCTGGGGCTTTTATCTACACTTTATTCCGAACTATGCCGCCATCATCCCGAGGGATGGGAAAAGATATCTTCCCTCGCTACTCAAGAGATATTCGACCTTGATACCGAGAAAAGACTTCAAGAAGCGGTAGGGCTTCTCGAAATCTACGAAAAGCATTTGAAAGACGAAGCGCTGCTCGATCACGAAAGGGTTCTTTCAGAGGCTGAATCCTTAATAAAAAAGGACCGTCATAAACTGCTGATCACGGAGGGCTATTTCGAACCATGGGAGTCCGAGAAAAAGTTCTTAAGAGAACTCGTGAAGAACATACCCGAGATACTCGTCATCATCCCAGATGATGCGATTGCAGCAGAAGCGGAAGTTTTTTATACTGCTCAAGGGTTGCTAGCGAGGGAAGGATACTCTGATTCAGCTCCACCCAAATCAAACTGGAACCGTTACCGGTCGCGTGAAGACGAGGTCGTTGCCATTGCAAGAAAAATATGTTCGCTTTCGCTCAAGGGGGTAAGACCGGAAGAAATAAATGTTGTTTTCCCGAACCTTGGCGCCTACCGCTCGCTCGTGGAAAGGGTCTTTCGAAGATACAATCTCAATCCGAGAATCTCCATGAAGCCGAAACTCGATTCATTTCCTTCGGCCAGGGTTGTGCTCGATATTCTCCTTACAGTGGAGAACAAGTTCAGGAGACGGGATATCGTAGCGCTCCTGCTTTCGCCTTGCTTTACGAAAATTCCTTCGAGCGTCAAAATATGGCTGGATGAACTTTCAAAAGATGAAGGAGTTATTGCGGGCGAGAGTTCATGGATTCAATGGTTTCTGAAAGAACCTCCGCACAAACTCAAAAAACATCCCCAGGGCGCTCAAATCATAAGCGATATCAAGAGATTCATCTCCGGTTTCATTAAAAGGTTAGAGGTTTTCAAAAGAGCCATGACCGCGGATGCTTTTTCTGCAAGGATTCTGGAAACACTCGAATGGCTTGGCTGGAACGCTCCCCATGAAATCAAACGCGGTCTTAAAGACGTTTTCCTGAAGCTTTCACGAATCGCGGAGCTTGCCCAGGAAAGGGAGTTGTCGCCACGATTCATTCGTGAATCCCTCGATACACTGATGCGCCGTGAACTGGATTCGGGTGATGAAGAAGAAAAGACGGACGCAATCAGGGTTATGCCGCTTGTCGAAAGCCGCTGGCTAGAAACCCGCTATCTGTTCGTTGGAGGCCTTGTGGAAGGCGAGTTTCCGCCTTATCCCAAGCGCGATATTCTGCTTCCGGAAAGACTTAAGAAGCCGCTTTCGATTCCCTCCTCCGAACACGCTTTCACTAACGCGGAGTTCGAGCTCAAAAGGCTTGAAAATATGGCTTCCGAAGCCTTCTTCCTGTCAGCGCCCGCTCTCGAAGCCGACAGACCCTTGCTTACATCATTTTTGCTCGTTGAACGGGATGAAACGCCTCATCTTGAGGACCCGAATCTCTACTCCATACAAGAGGAGCTGCTCTTCAACCCACGGGGAAAATATGAAAAAAAGCAGGGTGTTATTTTTGAGGATGCGGATTCGTTGAATATGCTTGAGGAGAGATTCGGCAAAAACTATCCATTCAGGGTTACGCTTCTTGAAACCTATCGTGCGTGCCCTTATAGGTATTATCTTTCATCCGTTCTGGGTTTCCAGGCTTCTCAAGAACCCAGCGAAGAACCTGAGGCCAGATTCCTGGGAACCGTTGTACACAGGGTGCTTGAGAAACTAATGCGTTTATTGCCAGCCTCGTCTGCAATGGAGGAGAAGTTTCTGGAACTCTTGACTGCTGAACTCGATAATCTCAACATCAACCCGTTTGTCAAATTATGGATAGAAGATTGGGTCCGTTCGCGCATGGACTGGTTCATATCCGAGGAGGAGGTTCGCATTGATAAAGGATGGATGCTTGATCCAGAGTGGCTCGAGAAGGATTTGACTCTCTATTTCGAGGACAAGGGATATACACTCAAGGGGAGGGTGGACAGGGTAGACTGGAGGGATAGTAGCGCAAGGGTAATAGACTACAAGACCGGCAAGGAGAAGGGTTTCAAAGGAAAGCTGGAAAGAGGAGAATCCCTTCAGTTACCGCTCTACTGCCAGATGATAAGACTCAGTGCGAAAGCAAACGTTTCTTCATTCGCTCTATACGATTTTAATGAATCAAGAGTCGAGGAGATAGCGGACCCCGAAGCATTCATCCGCAAAGCTATGCAAGTGGCCTCGGAATGCATCTCGGACATAAGACGGGGCCTATTCAGCGTACCGGAAAAAAAGCCGGAAGCTTGCTATTTCTGCGAGTACAGTGAGATGTGTTCATGAAGAAACAGGGATATTCAAGCTCAATCCACCCTTCCCACCTGGACGTTAAAAAAAGTCTTGTTGTATCATCACCCGCAGGTTCAGGAAAGACCCAAAAGCTTGCAGAGCGCTATGTGGCGCTTCTTGGGGAAGGAGTGCTGCCTGAGCGTATACTCGCCATTACATTTACTGAAAAAGCGGCAGCAGAGATGAAGGAGCGCATCCTTAAACTGCTCAGAGAGAGCGCTCCCGATTTGCATGAAGCCTTGAAAACCAAGTTCTCACGCTTCAGGATATCGACTGTTCATTCTTTTGCGCTTTCAGTTCTTGACCGTTTTGCCTTCGATTTGAATCTTTCACCAAGCCTTAAGATTCTTGACGCACCTGAAGCGGAACTGGTGAGAGATGAGGTTTTACGTGAGGGGCTTATCGAGTTAGGTGCAGGTGAAAAAGAGACCTCTTTACTGGTCAGACATTTGACTTTAATGGAGGGCTGGACGCGGCTTTGTTCACGAATACGCTCCCTTTTCCAGCAGATTCCGCAGAGTTATCTGGCATTTGAGGATGTTAAATCCCCAATTCCTCAAGCGTACGATTCTGCATGGGCGCAACTTAAACAAGAGTGGGGTGAAGGGTTCTGGCAGGCCTCAGGCTTTGAATCAATTCCTGCTCCGGAAGACGAGATAGGTCATATGCAAGGTTTGAGAAGAATAATGCCCGGCATAGCCGCAAACTTCCTTACGAAACAAGGTTTCTTGCGAAAAAGGATATCAAGAAACAATTCTCATGTAGCCGATAAGGCCGAATCTTTCGGTAGGTATTACGCGGTCTATCTCGTTTGGCGCTCCTTTTCCTTAACTAAAGGGATAATAACGCTCTTTCGCCACTTGTCTTTAAAATATGAAGAGCGGAAGAGAAAGGAGAAGGCGCTTGATTTTGGTGATCTTGAATACAAACTCTACTGGGTTCTCTATCACTCCCACAACTGGTCAAACATTCTGATGAGTTTTGATGAACAAACCGACCACATCCTTCTGGATGAGTTTCAGGATACCAACGGGCTTCAATGGGCAATAGCATCAAAGCTTGTCGAGGAGTGGCGCTCAGGATTGGGAGCAAAAAGGGAGATAGGCAAAACACCGACCTTGTTCCTTGTAGGTGACGTCAAACAATCCATATACCTTTTCAGGGGCGCCAACGTTGAGGTCTTCGAGCGAGCCAAGAGACAGATGAAGGAATGGATGCAGGAATCGTTTTCGATGGTTGTCATCCGCGAGAACTATCGGAGCCTGCCGTTGATAGTCGATTTCGTGAACGCTCTTTTTGCAAGGATAATGGACGGAAAAGGTGAAGACTGGCGCACTAAATACGAGGATTTTTCTTCGAGACGAACAGCCGATGATAAAGGGCATGTGGAGCTTCTACTTACTAATATGGAACCTGAAGCACTGACAAAAGAGCAAAAAGAAGCTGAAGCGCGCAACATTGCCTTAAGGATCAACGAGATCAAAGGTAAGCTTAAGGTCTACGATAAAGAGGAAGGGGAAGAGAGAGAAAGGGTATGCCGGTACGAAGACATCACAATACTTCTAAGAAGCCGGACGCATCTTGAAAGATACGAGGAGGCGCTTCAAGCTTACGGCATTCCCTTCGTCGTGGTTGGAGGCACAGGTTTTTACTCTTCACTTGAGGTTATACTGCTGAGGCAGCTCGTTGCTTTTTTATCCAACCCCTGTGATTCTCTTCGCCTGTACGGTGTGCTCCGTTCGGAACTTTTCAGGCTCGATGAATCAAGGATAATGAATTTGGCATTCCATGAAGGCATGAATCTCTGGGAAAAGCTTTCCATAAGCACAGCCCCGATAGAAAAGGAAGCCTTCGCGAGCCTCCTAAGATATTCAAAGAAGGTCGATTCGGAACCCTCGTCCATGCTGGTTGAAGAGATACTGAAGGAGAGGGGGTTTTGGTCTTGTCTCAATTCCGACCAACAGGCAGAGAACGTTCGTAAGTTTTTGAGAATACTTGAAGGTTTTGATGAGGAGGGGCTGTCGTTAATACGCATCTCGGAAAGACTTGAAAGAATGAGCACAAGGCAGGATGAACCTAAGGCTGCCGTGAATACCGAAGGCAGGGATGCCGTAAGGATAATGACCATTCACGGCGCAAAGGGGCTTGACTCAAAGGTTGTATTTCTTGCAGGTCTTGAGGAACCTTTTTCCAAGAGAAAGGACTTTCTTACTCGAAGAGAGGAGGGTGAGCGGGTGGTTTTCATGTTTACGGATCCTTTGAATAAAGAGCATCCCGAAAAGCTTCTCTGGGAAGCAAAACTAGCCGAGGAGCAGAAAAGACTCTTTTATGTCGCTTCAACAAGAGCAAGAGATGCGCTTTTCCTTTCAGGTGTCTGGACATCCAAGGCCACAGGATGGCTTTCCTACATGGTTGAAGGTCTCGGGCTTCGCGAGACTGAAAAAGGACTTCAACTCGTCGAAGCGCCGAAAGGCGTGATGGTGAACATTAAAAAGCCTCCGCCGGAGCACATTCCTGAGAAACCTGAGGCTTCTGAAGTAACTGAACGCAAAGCTATTCTTGAACGTTTGTGGCAAAGTGGCGAAAAAACGTACACTCGCGTCAGTGACGAGTATGAGGAAAACTACCACGAGTCAGGGGGGCTATTGAGATTCGGAGAGATTATCCACGTTATACTTGACAGAATATCAAGGGGTACGATTGAGCCGACACAAGACGACATCATGCGTGGTTTGCGGTCAATAATGCTTTCAATGGGTTTTGCTCCTTCAAGTATTCCAGCCTACCAGTGCCGTGTGATGGAACACGTGGAACTTCTCAGGGCGTCCGGTTTTCTTGAGCGGTTTATCACGCCTGGAGAAAACTCTGCTAGTGAAGTCCCATTTCTGCTCAGGGAAGGAAACAATATGATATCCGGACGGATAGACAGGGTGTTGATAAAACCTGAAGGTCTTGTTATAATCGACTACAAATCGTTTCCGTCGAATTTCGAGGATTCAGATAAACTCACAGAACAGATAAGGTGCTATGCAAGGGCCGCACAAGAGATATGGAAGAAGCCTCTTCTGGCTTGTTATATTCTATTTACTGCAGATGCCTGTCTTAAGGAGGTTATAATTGAGTAAAAGAGCATTTGTTGCGATTGTGGGACCGCCTAACGTCGGAAAATCTACGCTTCTCAACTCATACCTCGGAATGAAGCTTTCCGCCGTATCGCCGCGACCGCAGACTACGGCTCAAAACATTCTCGGCATCATGACGACGAACGAAGGCCAGCTTGTTTTCCTTGATACCCCAGGGCTTGTTCAGCGTTCAGGAGCCATTTACGAATTCATGAGAGGCCAGATAGACTTGGCTCTGGCTGATGCCGACATTGCGCTTGTCATGGTAGAGGCAGGGTATGAGCCTTCCGACGAATTCGCCATATTTGTGCGTTCGCTCAAAAAAATCGTCGTTCTGGCAATCAATAAAGTCGATCTTGTTAAAGATAAGCTTGAGCTTCTTCCTCTTATCGAACGCTACAAAGAGCTGGGTCTCCTCGAGATTCATCCCGTATCGGCTCTTTCGAGCGACGGTTTAACCCCTCTCCTTAATACGCTTATGGTGCTTGCTCCTGAAGGAGAACCTTACTTCCCGGCCGAGGCGCCGACCACTTATCCCATGAGATTTTTTGCGGCTGAGGCGCTGAGGGAGTCGCTTTTTGAGCTTTACGGAGAGGAGATTCCCTATTCGGTGTTCGTAGAAATTGACGAGTACAGGGAGCAGGAGGGCCGCAAGGATTATATTCGCGCGATTCTTTATGTCGAGCGTGAATCGCAGAGACCCATCATTTTGGGTAAAGGTGGAGCGGCAATAAAAAGGCTTGGAACCAGGGCGAGGCAGAAGATAGAGGCTCTATCCACAAGGCCTTGCTATCTCGAGCTTCACATCAAGGTGGCGAAGGACTGGCGCAAAGACGATGGTTTTGTTCGGCGCGCTACAAAGCCGCCTGAGGCGTACTTGCCCGAGTAGTTTTTCCACCCAAAAAACGACTTCACTATCTTTGACGTAAAAAACATTTTTATTAGGAGTTGGCATCTCTAGTATATTTTTACTACCACTTTTTGAGCTTCCATAAAAGAAATACTCCGGCTGCTGAAATAAGAGCCATACCCAGGATTATCCAGTATGTGTAAGGACCCGCCTTCAATGGCAGGGGCACGTTCATAGAGAAAGCGCTGACCACGAAGGTCGGAAGCATTATTCCGAGAGTTATTATGGTCAACGTTTTCATGATTATATTCAGATTATTGCTTACTATTGATACCCGCGCATCCATAAGCCCTGCAAGAATGTTTGAGTATATCTCGGCCTGTTTAGAGCATTGATTACTGTCAATTAAGATATCTTCGATAAGCTCGAGTTCAAAGGCAGAGAAACCAATTTTTGCGGAGTTGAGACGGAGCTTTTCTATAACCACACCGTTGGCGTTTATGGCGTTTAAGTAGTAGACAAGACTCTTTTCAAGCGTAAAAAGGTTTATAAGGTATTTGTTGCCCATCGATGCGTTTATCTTGCCTTCAAGCTCCTCTGAAAGCATATTGATTATCTTCAGGTGTTCGTTGAAATGATAAATGGTTCTGTAAATTATCTTTAACACTACCTCCGCAAGCGAATTTATCTTCATGAAATGCTTGCCTTCAAATGAAGGCGCTTCGTCGTAGCACACAACAACCAGGCGGTTCTTAAATAAATAGATACCGGTTGATGTTACCTTGAAAAAGAATAAGTCCTTGGCCTGATAACTCTTCGGTCGTTTGAATATTAAAGCCACATGGTCCGGCTCGAACTCAAGACGCGGAAGCTCGTCCGGGTCTGCAACCGAGTTAAGCGTATGTTCGTCCAGCTTCAATTCATCAATTAAGTATCTTTTTTCCGTCTCATCAGGATTCACGTAAATCAAGATGCGATCTTCTTCGTTTTTGTCCTCAACGATGCGTCCGTCGAGTAATTTGTAGCTCTTATGCATTGTAGTGCTCCTTTCTGGCCCGTAGTCGGCACGAATAGGTATCGCCCGTCGTGGAGTATAGGCCTGAGCCGTTAAGTGTCAATATGTTTCAGCTGATTATTAATTGTGAAACAGGATAATCGAATGGATTTAGTTTTGCGGCGTCGAGGTTTTTCCCAGGGATGTTTGTTTTCTTCTGAGCAAAAGGAAGATGCCGCCCGTGATGCCGAAGAAGACGTTCACGACGTCAAAAAGGACAGACGTGGCAAGGGCGGTTGATTTGGCTACTGCAAACGTTGCAAGCATCTGAACGAAGGTTTGTTCCCGCAGACCCCACCCGCCTACCGAAAACATGGCGAGAGTGTTAACGACCGGAATCGTAACCATGATGTGCAAGAAACTGGTTTTGCCGCCGAGCGAAAGGAAGAGAAGATACCATATTCCCGCGAGGCATACTTGAATGACAAGGGAGACGAGGACGGATAAAAATAACGACGTCTTGTGATCTTGAAATTCTGTTATTGATTTGAACGCGGAGGTTATTTTTTGGCCAACAGGGTACTTGAAAACCTTAACCTTCGGAAGCCAGGTCGATAACCAGTCGTTTATTTTTTTTGAAAGGAAAGCGGTCGTGACTCCTACGGCAAACACAAAGGCGGCCCCGAATACTATTAGGAGTACGTAGCTTTTGCTTGCGAAGAAATAAAAAATGCTTGCAAGAAATGCGAAGGAGAAAACGCCAATAAAACCCATCATCCTGTCTGTCCAGACTATCGAAAAGGAGACCCCTTTACCTTCATGCCCGCCTGTGTCCATAATCCTGTAGACGTCGCCTCCTATGGTCGTGGGAAGGACGTTGTTGAAAAGGAAGTGTATTGCAAGACTTCTGTATAGATAGAAAAACCCATAAGGATGGTTTCGAGCTTTCGATAATATGAGCCAGCGCAAGGCAAGGAAACCTATGAACACGGCGTATAACAACACCGAAAGAGATATGTATATCGGATTGGTTCCCTTAAGTTCCTCCCAGGTTTTCTTAAGGTCTACAGTCAATACTATTATGGCGATAAAGACAAGGGCAATCGCTATTCTTGCCCAGAAAAAAAGATGTTGACGGAGCTTGGGGTTCAAGAGCGTTCCTTCGCGATTGAAGCAAAAAGCAGTTTCTCAACCCTTCTTGCTACCTTGTCCCATGTCAAGCTTTTTGACCATTCAAGATTTTCGGCTCCCATCTTTTCTCTTAATGAGGCATCAAGCAAAAGCTTCTCAATATATCCAGCCATCTCTTTTATATTGCCGTGTTCGTATAGAAAACCTGTTTTTCCGTCTATTACCGAATCGGTAAGCCCAGGAACCCTTGCCGCGACAACGGGTGTTGCGCATGCCCCTGCATCTGTAGCAAGGAAACCCCAGCCCTCCTTTGCCGAGGGTTGTACTGCGACGCTCGCTCTTCTGTAGAGCTCAGCCACTTCATTCAGAGGTACCCACCCTAGAAAGCTTACTCTCTCGGAAAGCCCCAGACTCGTTGTCAGCTTTTCGAGCCTTTTTCGGTCAGGCCCGGCGCCGGCTATTTCGCAGCGTATATCCAGTCCCTTCTCCGCGAGCATTGAAACGGCGTATACGAGATGGTCAATGCACTTATACTGCATCAGTCGAGTCACAGTTGCAATCAGGTTTTTTTCTTTTTTTCCGCCTGGTTTGAAGACAGGATTGACTCCTACTTGAAGCACTTCTATTTTTTCTCTATCCATCCCCATACCTGCAAGTTCTTCTCTTCCTGATGCGCCAAGGCAGCTGAAAAGCCCTTTTTTGTACACTCTTGGAATAAGCGATTCCGTGAGATACACGTAGGAGCCTGGTAAAAAACCCGCTTCCTTGAATATCTCTCTTCGGAAGACATGCATTAGCATTCCTGCAACCGGGATCGAGCCTCTCCAGAGAGGCGTATAGAAAGGTATCTTGTTCAAGTCGTCTATGACTACATCGAAATCGTTAGCCCTAAGATAAGCGCGAATCGGCGAGCCGTACAAATGAAAGTTGAATGTATTGCGGCTTCCTGTTCTGACTATTCTTATTCCGTCAAGAATTTCATGATGGGCTGCACCCTTGTATCCGGAACACAAGAGCGTAACATCGTGACCGAACCCGACAAGCCTTGTAAGAATCTCCTTCAGATAAAACTCGGCGCCTCCTTTTTGCGGAGCTTTCCAGTCCTGCCAGTTAATGGCAAGTATCTTCATACAGAAATTCCTCCCACAAACGCTAAATCTCCCAGGAATGACCTTCCCTTGCGAATTCCAAATCCGAAGGCAGTTTCGTTTTTTTATTTCTCAGATACTCCTTTGCGCTTGTTTCCATTCCTTTTACTTTCTCGTCATCGTGGCCAGGGTCCATATGAGTTACAACAAGCTTCTTTGCATTGCACTCAATCGCTTGATCTATACAGAGTTCAGGAGTTCCATGTCCGTAAGTCTGCGTAGGGCCTTTAAGCTGTTCGGCTGAATACTGACCGTCGAGAACAAGGATGTCTGAGTCCTTGCAGATAGTGCTGATTTTGTTGTTGGGAAAAGCCAGGGGTTCGTTATCGGTACAGAAAGCTACCGATTTGTCCATATAATCGATGCGGTAGCCAAGGCACCCATTCGGGTGATGTAACGGTATCGTCGTTATCTTAAGCGTGTCCTTTGGATCCTTCCCCTTTTCGTCGAAAGCACCATCCTCGAAGTAATTGTATGAGTTGTCCTTATGCGTGTAATAAAAAATCTCCGAAAACATCTTGTCGTGAGCGTAGTAGAATTTATGAGCGGGAAGCGATATGTGAGGGACTGGGAAGTAGGGACTCGATTGCTGTTCCTCCAGACACTGCAGGACTATGTTTCTTATGGGGTCAGAGCCCCTGCGTTCGTCAGGAGTAAATCCGTGTATGTGAAAGGTATTGGTCTTAATATAGAGCGGTGTGCAAAACCCTATGCCCTGAGTGTGATCTGAATGGTAGTGAGTCAAAAGAAAGATGAAGGGTTTCCCGACATCTCCTTTCTTCATGAGATAATTTCCCAATGCTCTTGCACCGGAGCCCATGTCGAATATTATTCTGAATGAACCTGCCTCAAGATAGTAGCAGGTTGTATTTCCACCGAAATCGGACGTGACAAAATCCTTCGATGCGGGGGAGGGCAGGCTCCCGCGTATCCCGAAAGCATGTAATTTCATATAACGCCTTCCTTTGTTCTCCAGTAGTGGAGAAGGTCTTTCATGGTCTCCTCAAGCGTCAACTCGGAACGCCATCCGAGATCGATGTTTGCAAGCGTTGCGTCTCCATGAAGTTCGGGTATGTCATACGAACGCATACGCGATTCTTCCTCTTGTATTTTAACGTTTAATTTCGAAATTTCAACAAGCATTCTTACGCCTTCCTCAATCGATATGCATCTAGAAGACGTCACGTTGTATATCGTTCCCGGTTGTCCCTTGTCCATGATAGCGCTATACGCTTTAACCACATCCCTTACGTCGAGAATATCCCTTCTTGTTTTCAGGTTTCCCATCTTAAGCAAGGGTTCCTCCAATCCCTTTTCGATTCTTGCAAGGGTTCTTGCGACGTAAGGAAAAACGAACCTGTCCTCCTGACCTGGGCCAGTATGATTGAAGCTTCTTGCAATCATTACCTCAAGGTTTTCTTTTGAATTATGAGCCTTGCCTGTCATTTTTGCGTCGTATGAATCTTTTTTGTTCTCCGGACCTTTCTTTGAATAAAAGAGGAATGCCATTTCGGCAAGGAGTTTGCTGAGGCCGTATATATTAATTGGTGCAGGAAGGCAGGTTTCCTTTACGGGCTGTTCCTTGGATTCCACTAATCCGTAAACCTCGCAGGACGAGCTGAAGACAACGCGTATTTGGCTACCGGTGCTTGCTAGAGAATCCAAAAGATTGAAGGCGCCCTTGATATTGACATCAAAGCAGGTGGATGGGTTCTCCTGACACATTCGTACCGATGACAGGGCTGCAAGATGATATACCCTGGCAGGGTTTACCTTCTTAACAAAAGCTCTCACTTCATCTCCATCTTTGATATCGATGCCGTATGATTCGAAATCCAGCTCAGGAGATTCTTTGGGGTCGTGCAGACCAACCACTTCGAACCCTCTTTTTGCCTCGTTTTCTGCAAGCTTTCTGCCTGCAAACCCCGAGGCGCCCGTTATCAGTGTTTTAAGACCTCTAGCATTCAAGCCAGAGCTATCCTTTACACCTTTTCCCGCCAGTATGCAAGGAGATCGGCCATGGTCTTCTCGAAAGGAATCTGCGGCCGCCAGCCGGTTTTCTCCCTGAACTTCGAAGAGTCGCCTATAAGAAGTTCAACATCCGAAGGCCTCATGCGGGAAGGTTCCTGCTCAACTCGTATCTTAGCGTCGGAAAGAGACAGAAGGATGTCGAGCATTTCTCGTATCTTGTATCCCTTGCCTGAACAGATGTTATATACCTCTCCAGATTCCCCATTTTCTAAAGATAGAGCGTATGCTTTTGCTACATCCCTTACATCGGTGAAATCCCTTACGGCTTCGATGTTTCCGGTTTTGATGACGGGATCCTGAAGTCCCTTTTCGATCAACGCTATCTGTTTTGCGAAGTTGGAAGTAACGAAAACATCGCCTCGCCGGGGTCCTGTATGATTAAATGCGCGGGTTCTTACGATTTTCAATCCGTAGCTCTTGAAATACTGGTAGCCGAGCATGTCCTGCGCGACCTTGGATACTCCGTAGGGCGAGAGGGGACGCAGAGGGTTGCTCTCCTTTATGGGAAGTTCGTCAGGGTATACAAGACCATACTCCTCTGAGGATCCTGCTATATGAATGATAGGCGCCAGCCCGGATTTTCGGCATGCCTCGAATATGTTGAGTTCGCCCATGATGTTGGTCGAAAGAGTCTCTTCAGGAGCCTTCCAGGACATCGGTACGTAGCTTTGTGCGGCAAGATGGAATATCCAATCGGGTTTAACCTGCTCGAGAACGCTCTCTACAGACACATAGTCGCGAATGTCGCCTTCAATTAGATTGATGCTCTTCCGGATTCCTTCTATGTTTTCTATCCTGGAACGCCAGCGATGTATACCGAAAACCTCTACCTTTGTTGTTAGAAGATGTTCGGCAAGGTGGCTCCCGGCAAATCCGGTAATTCCAGTGATAAGAGCTCGGGGCATTACTCTACTTCGTACGTGATATACACGGTATGAGTGACTTTGAATTCTCCGGCTTCTATCGAAGGTGCGGATTCGCCGCCGTCACGATACATCGAAGTCATAACGTTCGCCTGGGCATAATACTGGTAGTAATCGCCTGGTTCGTTCTCGGAAACAGACATCGGCTTGCCAAGCTTGAGTCCAGTAAGATTCGCCATCTGGGTTGCCTTGGTGAAGGCAGCCTTGATGGCCTGTTCTCTGAGCTCGACGTTGTATTTCTTGGGGTTCTCCACGGTGAAAGAAACGCCTCCGACTGTTGTAGCGCCTGCGTTAACGGCCGCATCAAGAATTTTCCCTACCTTCGATAAATCCCGTACTTTTACGTTGAGTGAATTGTATACCTTGTATCCGTCGAAAACGTTCTTGCCGGTTTTTTCTTCCCAGTAGTACTGGGGAGCTATTGAGAAATAGCTGGTGTTTAAATCTTTCGCTTCAATTCCAAGAGCTTTGATTGCGGAGTTGACTTTGTTCATGATATCGTTGTTCTCGTTGTATGCCTTAATGGCGCTCTTGTCGCTTGTTTCAACCGAAAAGCTCATATAACAAATATCCGGTGCTACACTTATCTCTGAAGTTCCCGTTACCGATATTGTCCGAGGCGTTTTTTCTTCGGCGGCATAGAGGGATGTCAGGCAAAAACCTAAGCCTAAGCCTACAGCCAGTAATTTTTTCATCATGACCTCCTTAGGGTCTTTTATTAATGGCAAATCCCTCTCCCACGAGAACCCCTAGACGCGCGCTACCTTGCCTGCTTTGAGGCACTTAGCGCACACAAGAATCGTTTCTATCTTGTTGCCTTTACGAACCTTAACGCTCTGCAGATTTACTTCATACCTGCGGCTTGAGATCTTATGGGAGTGAGATATCTGGTGTCCCCTAAGCGCTCCTTTGCCGCATACTTCGCAAACTCTCGACATTATTAATCCTCCTTAAGGAAATTCTATTTAAGCGTTAAGTCTACTTGTTTAGACGTCAAAGTCAACAGTAAGGTGAAGATAATATGGAACCGACAGGGTTAGGCCTCGAATCAATCATAACCACGACACAATCTCATTGTTCTTCGTGCATGTAGTCACGATTCAATGGTATTAGCCAGCAATCGAAGGATAATGGGGGCATGGGAGTAATCAGACTGGGAGATGTATTATTTATCGTCCTCATTATTTTTGTCCCTATCGGGTACTGGTTGTTTATCCGATATGCACGCAGCAGGGGTTGGATAGAAATCAAAAAAAGGACTGGCGGGATACGGAGAACTTCGTACGCCGTTCCCGCCGACGTCAAGGAAGATAGTTACAAAGGCAGAATCTCATATGTTACGTATACGGTTCTTGAAAGCTTTAACTGTCCTGCTTCTATTGAAGGTGCAGGAGCCATATCGGCTTCCTCTCTTGCCACCATTCCGCTTAAGGATTTGTTATAGTATTGGTCGTACCCATAGGGTTCAGATTCGCTGACGGTGATGGGTATGCCGAGCTTGAAGCCGAGTATCTGTGCAGATTCCTCCGCTTTCTTCCGCGCATCTCTTAGGGCCTGTTTACGAACATCCTCGGTGTACCTCTTGGAATCCTCGACCGTGAACGTTATTCCACCCACATCAAGGGCTCCTGCTTCAATGGCAGCATCAAGAACATCAGGTACTTTTGAAAGATTACGTACCGCAATAAAAAGTGTATTGTACACCCTGTATCCCTGAAATATCCTTCGCTTCTCCGTGTACTGGTATTGGGGCGAGATAGAAAAGTTGGTTGTCTGCATGTCTTTTGCTTCAACGCCCTGGGCTTTTATAGCCGCGTTGATGCGGTTCATGAGCTCCACATTTTCCATGTAAGCGTCTCCTGCTTTGCGGTTGTTCGTTTCGACCGCAAAGCTTATATAGCATATATCAGGAGAAACCGTTATATCTGCAGTACCTGTTACTGCAAGGGTGCGTCGTTCGGGCTTCTGGGACTCCTCAGCGTACATGAGACCTGTTGTCAATAAAAGAACGCTGATGATTGCATAAAGTCTTTTCATCTTTCCTCCAAAGGATTTTGAATATTAACTTATTACAATCTGCAAAAGGATTTATTCCTCTACAGAGGTTCGATTTCGTAAACTACGTGCATGGTAACTGAAAAACTCGTTTCTCCCGGCTCCACACTCGCCTGGCGCGCTTGAGGCTGAGCGGCAGCATACTCCCGCATTGCCCCTGGCTGAGTGGATTGTGCGTAGTAAGGGTAATTGGGATAAAACCCCGGTTCGTTTTCTGAAACTGAAACGGGTGTTCCTAGACGGAACCCGAGAATATCTGCGGCTTTTTCGGCTTTCTGTTTAGCCGCCTCCAATGCCCGAATTCTGGCATCTGCTGTATGCTTTTTAGGTTCTTCAACCGTAAAGTTGATGCTGTGAACGCCTGTTGCTCCGGCTTCGACCGCAAGATCGAGTATGTCGGATACCAGAGCAAGATCTCTGGCGGTAATCATTAGATAGTGGAAGATTCTGTAGCCGTCTATTACCTGTCTCGTGGTGTTGGAGATAATCTTGTAGTAAGGCATTATGGAAAAATAAAAGCTTTTGATATCCCTGGATTCAATGCCGAGCGTTTTAACCCTGGAGATTATCTGATTTGCAAGCTTGTTGTTTTCTTTATAAGCTTTTGCCGCATTCTTGTGTTCTGATTCAACCGTAAAAGTCATATAGCACACGTCCGGTGATAGCGTAACTTTTGCCGTCCCCGAAACTTGAATGGTGCGGCGTGGAAGCGGTAGAATACCGGCTTGTTCGTTCACTAAAACCTCCTTAGATATAAGAACACTTTACGTATAGATATTTTAAAGTCAATCATTTACGCTTCAATTGACATCACCTTTCTTTCGCCTATACTGGAACGTCAAACAATTAAACCAGGAAGAAAAAGCCATGAAGATAGAAGTGAAGAGGGGGGATGTTGCAAGCATCTCAACTCCTTTAATAATTGTCAATCTGTTTAAGGGTGTAAAGTCACCTGGCGGAGCAACAGGCGCGATAGACAAAGCCTTGGATGGAGTTGTGTCCAATGCCATCGGTGCTGGTGAAATCGAAGGAAAGCTTGGCGAGACGGTTCTATTTCATACTTACGGCAAGATTAAGCCGGAGCGTGTTCTTGTTGTTGGGCTGGGTGATGCCGAAAAGTTCGGGGCCGAAGAAGCGCGCAGGGCTGCGGCTTCAGCAGTATGGTCGGCTGAAAGATACTCCATTAAGGAAGCCTCTACCATTGTCCATGGGGCAGGGATAGGCGGGATGGAACTCGAAGCCGCGGCAGAAAGTGTTGTTGTAGGCTCCTTGCTTGCTGCCTATCGTTTCGACAAGTATAAACCCGAAGAAACAAAAAATAAACCGGCAATTGAAAGACTCACTTTGGTCGAGCAGGATGAGGAGAAACTCGCGTTTTTCAAATCAGGTGCTTTGCGAGGAGAGATAATCAGCAATGCCCAAAATTTAGCGCGTGATTTTGTTAACGAACCGAGCAATGTAATGACACCTTGCGCCTTTGCCGAAGCAGTATCCCTGAATCTTGAAGGTTCGAATGCATCTGTTGAAATCTTCGACGAAGAATGGATTCAAAAAAAACAGATGAACCTTCTCTGGGGAGTGGCGAAAGGCAGCGAAAACCCGCCAAGGCTGATTGTAATCAAGTACTCAGGAGGCAGAAAGGAAGACCCATGGTTAGGCATAATCGGCAAGGGAGTTATGTTCGATTCCGGCGGAATATCGCTGAAAGCGCCGCAGGGGATGGAAGGCATGAAAGGGGATATGGCGGGTGCGGCTGCCGTGGCCGGCGCATTGATTGCATCCGTCAAGCTGGGCGTTAAAAAGAATATTCTTGCCGTAATTCCGGCGGCAATGAACGAACCAGACGGAAGAGCGCAGAATCCAGGAGACATTATCAAGAGTTTTGACGGTCCTTCGGTTGAAATAATATCTACCGATGCCGAAGGCAGGCTCATTATGGCAGACGCTCTAAGCTATGCGCGTGAACTCGGAGCATCATACCTCATTGATATAGCTACTCTTACAGGAGCGTCCGTCGTCTCGCTTGGACACAGGGTAGCGGGTCTTTTCTCAACGAGCGATATGATGAGAGACCTTTTTTTGAGAAATGTCAATTCAACCGGAGAAAAGCTCTGGCCTATGCCGATGTTTGACGAGTACAACGAGCTTTTAGAGAGTAATGCCGCCGAGATAAAGAACTCAGGCGGACAGCACGCCGGCGCGATTACGGCTGCCAAATTTCTGGAACGTTTTACCGATAAGAAACCGTGGGTCCATATCGACATGGCTGCGAAGGATGTAGTAGACAAGACATACGGCTGTTACAGAAAAGGAGCCACCGGATTCGGCGTCAGAACCCTTTTGCGCTTCATTGAAACCTGGGAAGGATGAATCAATCTCAGGAAGTCACTTCATGATTTGCTGGGAACCCTGACTATCTATGAATTTCGCAGGTTACGCCTGAAACAATGAAAAGTGAACGCAAAGTATTGATTGGTATGAGCGGAGGGGTGGACTCTTCAGTTGCTGCATATCTACTTAAAGAACAAGGATTCGAAGTCAACGGATTCACCTTGCGCATGTGGTCAGAAGAAGGAAAATGCTGTTCAAGAGACGCTATTGAGGCGGCTGTCGAAGTCTCGAGAAAACTGGGCATACCGCATTCCATAATCGACGTGCGCAAGCAGTTTGAGAACGAAGTTGTAGAATATTTTCTTGACGAATACAGGAACGGCAGGACCCCAAACCCTTGCGCGGTATGCAATGAACGCATCCGGTTCGGGCTGTTCTGGGACAATTTCGAACGTTTCGGTGCCGATTATCTCTCAACCGGTCACTATGCAAAAATAACATCCCAAATAAAATCTTCGATTTTGCCCGGCGTCCCCGAATCTTCTAAAAATCAGGAATATTCCCTCACAAAGGCAGCCGACCTCCGCAAATCGCAGGAGTATTTTCTGGCTCTCATTCCCAAATCGAGGCTTTCCAGACTCATCTTTCCATTGGGTGATCTGATGAAATCCGATGTTAAAAAAATCGCAACCGATGAGAAACTGCCCTGTATAAGCCGCGAAAGTCAGGATATTTGCTTCATACCTGACGGCGATACGCAGGGATTTCTCAAAAAACATCTTGGTGAAAAGGAAGGCGAGATCGTTGACCTTGAAGGCAACATCCTCGGCTCTCACAAGGGAATCTGGTTTCACACCGTCGGCCAGCGCAAAGGGCTCGGTATAGCAGTGGGTGAACCCTTGTTCGTAGTGCGGCTCGACCCTGTAAGCAATCGCGTAATCGTAGGTCCGCGTTCGGCGCTCTGCGGCACTTGCTTCAAGATAACCCGCATTAACCGTTTTACCGATATGGACTTATCATCCATCCGCCTCTCCTGCAAGATACGCTACGCAACCCCCCAGGTTCCGTGCCGTCTGGAATCGGACAAGGTGCTGCTCGACCGTGAACTCGAAGCCATAACGCCGGGTCAGCTTGCCGTCATCTACCACGAGGAGAGGGTCGTGATGGCAGGCACCATCTCTTGCGATATGCAACAAAACGGTAATCCAAGCATTTCACCAATCTAAGATTTTTTTTTCGAATACACAGATTAACAAGATATCTAGATAACAAACCTTTATCTTGAGATTTATCTTTACGACTCTTGACTAACCTTAAATTTCTGCTAAACTTAGGGTATGAGATTACCTTTACGTTTACTCGAAGAATTGACTGGGACCGCGCATTCGGCGCATACGGTTGCCCACTATTTAAGCAAGGTCGGATTTCCCGTAGAAGAAATAATCGAGCTCCTTCCTTTTGACCCGCAGGTCAAAACTGCAATGGTTGAAGGCGTTGTTGAAAGACTCGATGATGGAATTATCGTTACTGTTGAATGCGGGGAAGAGCGGTTTCATGCATATTCTCACACAGAAATCGCTTCAGAAGGCATTATCGCGATTGCCTTTGAAGGTAGCCCTATCGTAAAGGAAAATCTTGGAGGCAGGGATGGCGTATCAGCGGTGGTGGTTACAGAAAAGGACTTGGGGCTTGATGATGACTATCCGGTTATTTTGCCCGTGGGGACCCAGACGGGCTTACCGCTGGCCGAAGTCATTGAAAGTACTGTTCTTAATGTTGAAATTACACCCAACAGGGGCGACCTTTATTCGCTTTACGGGCTTGCGAGAGAATTATCACCATTAATAGGCGAGAGTTTTAATGTTCCTTCGGCGCCTTTGCTGGACATAGTCAAGAAAGAACATAACTTCAAGCTGAGCATTGAAGCGGACGAAGACATCAGACAGTATTACGGATTTCTTATCGAGGGTGTGAAGATACAGCCGTCTCCATTCTGGTTGAGATGGAGGCTTCATGCATTCGGAGCAAGACCGGTGAACAACATTGTAGATATTTCCAATTATGTGATGTTTATTACCGGTCAGCCCCTTCACGCCTTTGATGCATCCGTAATCAGGGGCGGACGTGTTCGAGTGAGAAGGGCAAAGGAGCTTGAAAAAATAACGGCAATCGACCATAAGACTTATGAACTATCACCGCATTGCCTGCTTATTGCTGATGAGGATCATCCTCTGGCGATTGCCGGCATCATGGGAGGAGAGGGTTCTGAAGTTAACGCGGGCACAAAGAGGATTTTCCTCGAATCCGCGGAGTTCGTTCCACAGCCCATAAGATTCGGGATTGGCGCTACAGGACTGCAGAGCGATTCGAGCAAGCGCTTTGCAGCCGGTATAGATGGCGCTATAACGCGTGATGCCGCCTTGGTATTCATCGATATGCTTCAGGATATTCTGGCCGACGCTACCGTATCTGGAGAACTTGCCTGGGGCAGTTTTATAGAAAAAGATACTGTCACTCTCGCGGGCGAAAAGCTTGATTCATATGCGAGTACCGGAATCGACCTCAAAAAGGAGTCGAGAAACCTTGAGCTTATAGGTTTCAAGGTCGAGATAACTGGAAAAACCCTCTTTGCAAAAGTTCCTTCACACCGAAACGATTTGCTTGAGGATGTGGATCTTATCGAAGAAATATTAAGACTCAGGGGTTACGATGATCTTCCATCAAGATTTATTATTAAGACCAATTCACCAGGCAAAACTCACGAACTATCACGTTTTTTGAACCATCTTCGCAGTTTTCTTTCCGGTCTCGGACTGAGTGAAACCTACTCCTTGACTTTTTTATCAAAGAAGGAAATCGAGGACGAGTTTGCCGGTGAGACGATAGAACTCACGAACCCCCTTTCGGAAAGAATGAGTGTCATGAGGCCTTCCCTTGCATCCGGATTGCTAGCGATAGCATCCAACAATATCCGTTTCGGCGAAGAAAACCTTGCTTTGTATGAAATCGGCAACGTATTCAGCAAAAAGGATCCCGATTCGCAGGAAATGCTTCGCCTTGGAATTCTTTTGTGCGGCAAAAGCGAACCATTGTCATGGGATAGAGCGCCTCGAAATGTGGATTTTTTTGATATCAAAGGCATTGTCGAGATGCTTTGCATTCATTTCGGACTGAACCCTGACGAAATGATGTTTGAAGCAACAACCAAGTCATTTTATACAAGCGAGGCATGTTCCCTAACAGTGAATGGCTGTTATCATGGAATTTTCGGCAAGGTTGCTCCACAATACCTTGAAAAGGCTGGAATCTCAGAAGATATTTTTTATGCTGAATTGGACTTATCCGAGCTATATAAGCTTTTTTCTAAAAAGTACTTGTATAAACCATTGTCTAGATTCCATTCAACTGAGAGAGATTTAGCCTTGCTTCTCGATGCAAGTGTAGTTGCTCAGCAAGTTATGCAATTTGTGCAAAGAGAGGCAGGTGATATTTGCGCGGGAGTAGACATCTTTGATAATTATTCGGGCAAGCCTCTTGCTGAAGGCAAACGTAATCTTGGACTAAGGCTTTTATTCGTGCCTAAAAATCGAAATTTTTCTAAAGATGAACTGGACGGGATTATGTCAGATTTGTCCGAAAAGGTTGCCGTTAAGTTCAACGCGCAAATAAGAGGAAGAGAAGGAGATGGAAACTGAATTTACCCGGCTTGAAAATGCAGTAAGGGTATTAATTCAGCGTGTTCGGGAACTGGAAAAAGAGAAAGCGAGACTGGAAGCAGAAATTGGCGATTTGGAACGCCTGAGAAAGAAAGCTTCAGAACGTCTCGCATTAATACTGGAAAGACTGGAATAACCTAGATGGGATTTGAGCTTAATGCCAATAGATAAGATAACCATATCCGGCCACGAAATACAGGTGCGCCACGATACTTCTGTAGAGAGGCTTGAGCGTCTTGCTTCGTGGATTGATAAGTTAATACGCGAGAAGAAAGAAAAGTTCGGCAACATTTCAATGATGCGATCGGTGCTTCTGGTGACTCTGGATTTAGCCGAACAACTTGATTCTAAGCGTCTTACGGTTGAAAAAGAAATTGCCGAGAGGGCTCAACATCTCATCAAGGAAATAGAAGAGGTAATTTAGCCCCCTGCCGTGTGCGTGATGGCGGCTTTTGTCTTGAGCCAACGCTCAAGGATTGGGGCGAGGACCCTACGAATTGAGAGCTCAGATATGAGCTTTCAGGAATGGGTATTCCGACCCCCTCCGTAATTCTTGGGTTCAAAGACACCCGTTTCCACGGCACGGCGGAGGGCATACCGGAGGAGCGATGACAACAATGACGATTCTTATTATTTCGGGCACGGCTCTTGTAGCCTTCCTTTTAGGATTTTTTCTGTTTCAGGTGATGAGAATAAGAAGTATAGCAAACTCAAAGGTAAGGGCCGCTCAGATTATAAAGGATGCCGAAAAGGAGGTCGAAAATCTCCTTAAGGCTGCCGATGTAGAAGCCAAAGAGCGCTGGTTAAAAGCCAGGGAAAAGCTTGAAAAACAATTTTCTCTTGAAAGAAAGGAACTTGACAAACAATCGAAAAAGATAACCGAGAGGGAAGTGATACTCGAGAGACGAAGCCATTACCTTACCGAACGAGAGAGCGCCCTTATCCGCAACGAGAAATATCTTGCGAATCTAGAGAAGATTCTTAAAACCAAGATGGAAAGATATGATCAGCTTATCGAAGAAGAAAACCGAAGGCTCGAAAGCATATCGCTCATCAGCAAGGAAAAAGCCAAAACCGAGCTACTTGCCAATTTGAGAAGACAGGCCGATCTTGAGGCCATTCAGATGGTTAAGGATATTAAAGATCATGCACGCCAGGATGCTGAAAGAGCAGCCAAGGAAATAGTTTCCCAGGCTATTCAAAAGGTTTCTCTTTCTCACTGGGCTGAGACGACAGTGTCTGTAGTCGAGCTGCCTTCTGAAGAACTCAAGGGTCGAATAATTGGACGTGAAGGTCGAAATATCAGGACGTTCGAGACTCTTACTGGCGTTGAGGTTCTTGTGGATGACACGCCAGGCGCCGTAATTATCTCGGCCTTCGATCCTTTGAGGCGTGAAAAAGCCAAAGTCACTCTGGAAAGACTAATCGTTGACGGCAGAATACATCCCGCTCGAATTGAGGAAATCTATAATGAGGTCGACAAGGAACTGCTTGAACACATTAGGATCACAGGTGAAGAAACCACGGCCGAGTTCGGCATCATAGGGCTTAACGAGGAGTTATATAACTACATAGGAAAAATGAAGTATCGCTACAGCTACGGACAGAATCTGCTTCAACATTCGAGAGAAGTTGCAAATCTTTGCATGCATATGGCAAGCGAACTGAAACTTGATACGCAACTGGCTGTAAGAGCCGGTCTCATGCATGATATAGGCAAGGTTGCGGACTCCAACATCGAAGGTCCCCATGCGGAGATAGGAGCGCGCATAGTGAGTCAGTACGGAGAAGACCCGTTGGTTATTAATGCGGTCGCTTCCCATCACGAGGAAGTATCTATGGATAGTGCGTATTCGTTCATTGTTGCCGCCGCTGACGCCATATCGGGTTCTCGTCCAGGGGCCCGCAGAGAAACCCTTGAGGCTTATCTTAAAAGACTTGAGAGGCTTGAAAATATTGCTACCAGTTTTGAAGGCGTAGAGAAAGCGTATGCCATACAAGCTGGCCGCGAGCTGCGCGTTCTTGTTCAGCCTGAGGTCGTTTCCGATCTCGAAGTAGAAGAGATGAGTCACAAGATTGCAAGACAGATCCAAACCGAACTTCAATATCCAGGTTATATTAAAGTCGTAGTGATCAGGGAGGTTCGGAACGTGGAATATGCTAAATAATGATTTCTCAGGGATTGTAACTCTAACGACAGATTTCGGACAGGAGGACGGTTATGCGGGGACGATGAAAGGAGTCATTCTTAATCAAGCTCCGCAAACCTGTATCGTAGATATATCACACAACATTCCGGCCTTTAACCTGCGACAGGCATTTATTGTTCTTAATGCAGCGTTCGTGTATTTTCCTAAGGGTACTATTCATGTCATGATTGTTGACCCCGGGGTCGGCTCCTCCCGCCGGCACATACTAGTTCATGCCGCAGGCCACTACTTTATAGGTCCGGATAACGGTGTTCTAGGCAGGATAGCGAAGCTTCATAATGGACAAACTTGGGCAATGGATTTCACAAGTATTGGTATTACAAGCGCTTCAAGCACATTCCACGGAAGGGATGTTTACGCCGTCGCCGCAGGCAAGATTCTGAATCTAGGATATCGGCAGCTTGTGACCGGGTTTATCGATCCGGTTTTACTCGCCCTACCAGAACCTGTAAAAACAAAAACCGGTTTCGATGGAGAGATACTATATATTGATAATTTCGGGAACCTGGTGTCCAACCTTCGTAAGGAACACCTCACGAATAACTCAACACTGGTCATTAAGGATGCTATTGTTCCAATCGTGGAATATTACTCTCAGTTGGATTTCACCGCTCCAGGTGCATTGTTGAACAGCTGGGGCTACATTGAGATATGTGTTAAAGAGGCGCAAGCCTCATTAATGTTGGGCGTTACAATAGGAGAAAAGATTTCGATTGTAAACTCCAATATAACGGAGGAGAAAAAGAAATGAGAAAGGGTCAAGTATACTTCTTTGTTAACGATTCCATGGTAAGGGGTGAGGATGAGAACTTTCCAAGAGTAGATCTATTCCTGACTAAAGAAGAGGTTTATCTTATAGCGGAGGTCCCAGGTGTTTCGGACAAGGTGCTGGATGTTAAAATACTCAAAGAGCGGGTAGAGATTCGAGGCGTAAGACACGAGCCTGAATCATGCGCGTCTGCGACTCAGTTTTACAAACTGGAGTCCTTTTACGGCACATTTGAGCGCAAGATTGTCCTGCCTTGTGAAGTAGACCCTTCACAAGCGCAGGTAAAATTGAAAGACGGTATTCTTGAGATTAGGATTCCGAGGCATGTTCCGCGGATAGTAGAGATTCCGGTAGAATAACGAGGTGTATTGTGAAAAACGAAACTAGTATAAGCTTTAACGATTCGCTGACGATACCTGAGATATTGCCTATCCTGCCCATAAAAGGCGGAGTTATATTTCCCAATCTGGCTACGGGTTTGGCGATTTCGAATCCTTCAATAACAAAGCTGATAGATGACACGCTCTCCTCGCATAAGATAGTATGCATTGTCACTCAAAGGAACCCTGAAATCGAGAACCCATCACCGGAGGATTTGTTTCAGGTAGGCGTCGTTTCTATGGTTCTGAAGATGAGAAGGTATCCTGATGATACACTGCGGATTTTTGTTCAGGGTATGCAGAGGGGGCAGGTAGAAAAGTTCATTCAACGTGAGCCTTATCTTACCGCAAAAGTCAAGATCGTAAGGGAGGTTGAAAGCCACGATACGGCCACAGAGGCTCTGATGCGCAACGTAATAGGTTCGTTCCAGAAACTTGTGGCAATGGTTCCATACCTTTCAGAGGATCTTATGTCCATAGTTCTCAATATCAGAGAACCCAATAAATTGGCCGACTTTGTTGCCTCATACGTAAACTTCGACGTTAGCGAAAAACAGAGCCTTTTAGAAACCTTTGCCGCCAAGGACAGGCTGAAGAGGCTTGATTCTCTTTTAGCAAAAGAAATAGGAATTCTCGAACTTGGAGTTAAAATAAGGGAACGCGTCAAGGGTGAAGTAGACAAATCCCAGAGGGAATACTTCTTGCGGGAGCAACTTAAAGCCATAAGAGAGGAGTTGGGTGAATCGGACGAAAGAACCGTTGAAGTAGAGGAACTCAGGGCTAAGATTGAAGCCAAGAATATGCCCAAGGAGGCCAAGGATACGGCTTTGAAAGAGCTGGACAGACTGCGAATAATGCCTCCGGCTGCGGCGGAGTATACAGTCGTTCGAACTTATCTGGACTGGCTGCTTGCCCTTCCCTGGGAGGAGTCCACTGAGGACAATCTTGATATCAAGCGCGCCAGAAAAATTCTTGATGAAGATCATTACGATCTTGAAAAAATCAAGGAACGTCTGCTTGAGTATCTTGCCGTAAGAAAACTCAAACCCGATTCCAAGGGGCCAATCTTGTGCTTTATTGGCCCTCCCGGCGTCGGTAAAACCTCGCTCGGACGCTCCATTGCGCGTGCGCTTGGCCGGAAGTTTGTTCGTCTTTCGCTCGGCGGAGTACACGATGAAGCAGAGATCCGCGGTCACCGCAGAACGTACGTAGGAGCGCTTCCTGGAAGGATTCTTCAGAGTATAAGGACTGCAGGTTCCAATAATCCCGTTTTCATGCTTGATGAAATAGACAAGGTAGGCGCCGATTTCCGAGGTGATCCGTCTTCCGCTCTTCTGGAAGTTCTTGACCCTGAACAGAATTTTTCTTTTTCCGACCACTATCTTGAAGTTCCCTACGATCTCTCAAAGGTCATGTTTATTGCTACGGGTAATGTGCTCCAAACCATAATCCCTGCTCTGCGCGATCGTATGGAGGTAATCGAGCTTCCAGGATACATAGACGTTGAAAAGCTTGAGATAGCCAAAAACTATCTGGTTCGGCGTCAGCTTGACCAGGTGGGCCTTAAACCTTCTGATGTCGAGTTTAATGATGAGGCAATACTCGAGATTATCAAAGGCTATACCCGAGAAGCGGGTGTCCGTAATCTCGAAAGGGAGATAGGTTCAGTTATCCGCAAGATTGCCAGGCGACATGCGGAAGGTAATAAAAGAAAAGTCAAGGTATCAGACTCAAGAAGTATTGCTTCTTTTCTCGGGCCCCGCAAGTTTTATGCAGAAATAGCTGCAAGAGAGGGGACTGTGGGCGTTTCTACCGGTCTTGCCTGGACGCCTGTAGGCGGCGAGATTCTTTTCATAGAAGCTACCTGCATGCCCGGTTCAAAAGGTCTTGTGTTGACCGGTTCTCTTGGTGACGTTATGAAGGAGTCGGCTCAAGCGGCATTATCGTTTCTTCGAAGTCACTATGAGGAGATAGGACTCGATGAGCTTGACCTTTCTAAAAATGATCTTCATATTCATATACCTTCGGGCGCGATACCGAAAGATGGTCCATCCGCTGGTCTTGCCTTAACATCTGCGCTTTATTCCTTGTTTTCAGGTAAGGCCATTGATCCCCGTATCGCCATGACAGGAGAGATTACTTTGACCGGCCGCGTACTGCCCATAGGCGGAGTCAAGGAGAAAGTGCTTGGTGCAAAGAGGGCAGGTATTACAACTATCATTCTTCCTCAGGAGAACAAGAAGGATCTCGACGAGATTCCTGACCACGTGCGTAAAGGGCTTGATTTCCATTTCGTCAAGACAATAAAGGCGGCCTTAAAGCTCCTGTTCCCGGAAGGTCGTGACATTCCAATAAAAAAAATCAAAAAATAGCAGGAGGAAAACCATGAACTATGCAGCCATTAGATTTCTTTTTTGTCTGTTGTTCGTCGCCATCGAAGGTTTTGCCTACGATAATCAGGAACACTCGTCCGCAACCTTTTGGCATGATGGAACCTTTCACCAGGACAAGATTGACTGTTCGAAGATAAAAGAAGGTACTATTCGGGCAGAAGTTGACGGGAAATGGCAAGACTACAAAATACGTGATTTGCCTGAATCGTTTCAGAAGTGGAGTTTTGAGCGCAGATTGGAGACGCTTGAACGCTTCCGCAACCAGCAGCCTCCTGAGCTTTCCGGTCCGCACAACGGGATGGTTGCAACATACGGTGTAGCCCGCAACGACAGCAGATTCAATGTAAACAACGCCGTTAAGGGGATGGGTTGGCTTCCTCGTCAGGATAAGCTTGAAGAGATGATAAATCTACTTGAATCAACTGCCGGGGATGACTTCAATTCGAAACTCAACAGACTTGATTCCTTGTACAATCAAGGTAGTGAGATTTTTGATCCAGGATGTCAGGTTAGCCTCGAGCTTTACTCAACACCCGAATTCGAAACAGCTACATTCCTGAATCAGATGACTAATCCTGCTTGTGCGGTCGTTTTCCTTGACATGCCTTCGTATGAATTCAAGGCAATTGCACATCTTATGCATCCGGAAGATCCACAACTCACTGAAATAGAAAGGCTCCAAGTCGAATACGCTAACCTTGTTCATTCATATTTCCATGGTTCTTTCGCAACACAGTTTACTGCAGTTGTCTATTACGTTGTTGAGGTCTACGATAATTCTCCTGGTAAGCCTGAGGCAAAGGGAAGACGAATAGTTCCAGAGTTGCCTCTTATGCCTTAGACAGGCAAAAGTTAATCGACTGTACTATTCAGGCTGTTAATCTGCTTGACAATCTTAAGCCTAGAGGTATACTGTTCAGGCATTAACTCGGCTTTGAATCTTCTCTAGATAAGCCCTGTGAATTATATACGAAAACTCAACAGGAGGAAGAATTGGACTGGAATACAGAAAGGGTGGTGCCCAAGGAGATGGATGTAGTCGCAAGCGACATTCAGCGCATTTCACTAAAAAACCATCTTGAACGATACCATGTGTCCTCTCAATGGCTGAAAAAGAGATTCAACGGCCATAATGCCAGGATTCTGGATATAGGTTGCGGAACCGGGTTCGGATCCGAGATACTCGCAGAAGCAGGCGAGGTTCTGGGCGTCGACTTCGATTCCGAAGCCATCGAATATGCAAATCGTCATTATAAAACATCAAGGACTTCCTTTATCGTGGGAGATGCCGAAGATAAAAAATTTCTTGAAAGCCTCGGCGCATTTGATGCAATAGTAAGTCTTGAGACAATCGAGCATCTTAAAGACCACCGGGCATATCTAGGATGGGTTGCCGGTTCGCTCAGAGCAGGCGGCGCTTTTGTGGTATCGTTTCCTTCCACCCTTACCATGGATTGGGCTGCACCTCATCACAAGCGTGATATTTCAAGAAGAGCGGCAAGACGTCTTTTTAAGAAGGGGAAGTTTTCGATCCTGGATAAACATAAGCAAGATTACAAGCTCGATATGCGGGATGTTATCTTCGAGACAAAGCACAATAGGGCAATGCCTACTCCGCCTTTGAAGCAGTGGATTAAGATATACCTGACACATCCGCGTCTCTTTTTGATGAGGCTCTATCAGATAAGTATTGGGGGAGGGGTGTTGATAGCTCATCAGCAGTATCTTTTGGAACCTAAAAAAAACCATCATGGTTGAAACATAAAATCTTCTAAAGTAAGGAAATTATAGAATGGCTGGAATAACCGAAAGAGTATATCCTAAAGAAATGGATGCCCATGCCATGGATAATATCCAGGGCATTATGTATAAAGTATTTACGACCCGTTACAAAGTTGCCAGGGATTGGTTAAGGAGCCATTTTGGCTCACGCGAGATAAGGATTTTAGATATCGCCTGCGGCTCGGGCTACGGTTCAGAAATCCTTTCTGACCTTGGAGAAGTTACAGGTGTGGATATTGATAAAGAGACCGTTGAGTACGCGCGTAAAAACTATAGCAATGGTCGAACTGCTTTTCTTGAAGGCAATGCGGATGATGCGTCTTTTCTTAGAACCCTTGGTCATTTTGATGCTGTAGTAAGTCTGGCAACTGTCGAGCACGTTGCAGAACCTTATTCATACATGAACTGGATAAGAAAGGCAATAGGCCCAAGAGGGGCAGCAGTCGTGTGTTTCCCTTCGGTCGTTACTATGGATTGGGCTGCGCCTCATCATAAGCGTGATATATCGAAACCGACGGCAAGAAAGTTGTTCTACAACACGGGATTTGAAATCAAGAAGAGCTTTTATCAAAATCACAAACTGGATATCAGAAATCTTATAAATGAAGTCTCCCACGATGATAATCAGATACCTGTGCCCAGGCTGAAAGAATGGGCAAAATATTTTCTGTTGAATCCTCATCATTTGTTGTTGAGAATCTACGAAATCACAATCGGCGGCGGGGTACATTTCGGAGACCAGGAGTATCTCCTGCTTCCGAAGCCCGAGGCTGAATTTGATGCGATAAAAGTGCGCGGATCCCGTCCTGGTTTGGAAGAGTCCTACGGATAGCGTCCGCTTTTATTTCAGAAATGCATTTTTCGAGGAGGTATCTGTTACTTTGATTCTTTAAAGGATCTTACTATCTCTATGAAATTCTCGAATATCTCGTAGTGGAAATCGGTGTGTTCGACTTCCGGATGAAACTGCACTCCGTACAGGGGTCGTGAATCATGTTTCATAGCCTCAATTTCACAATCTTTAGAGCGAGCTAGAGAGGAGAACCCTTGCGGCAGTTCGTAAATCTCGTCATTATGCGATTCCCAAACAGTAAAGCGTTCAGGGAGTCCTTTGAAAAGATCATCAGGATTCGTGACAATTAATTCCGCTTTTCCATATTCAGGGACTTTAGCCGGGCCTGCTTTGCCGCCGTGGTGCAAGGCTATGAACTGGTGCCCCACGCATATCCCAAGTATGGGTATCGAAAGTTTGTCCAGATAATCGCCGGTCAAACCGAGTTTGAGGGTCTCGGAACCTATTCTTGGTGCGCCGCCTGAAAGAACAAGCGCGTCTGCTTTAATCTCTCTAGGCTGGGTTGTATTAGGAATTATGTTGGTTTCAATATCGAGGTCTCTCAGCATGCGCCATTCGCGGTGCGTCCACTGACCTCCGTTATCTACAACGTCAATCCTGACATTAGTCATTACATCACTCCCATTCGATGGTTCCCGGCGGTTTATGGGAGATATCGTATGCTACCCTGACGACGTCTAAAAGAGAGTTTGTTATACGTACGCTTATACGCTCCAAAAGGGAGAATGGGAGCGGGGAGGCTGAAGCCGTCATCCCGTCTAAACTTTGAACCGCGCGAACAACAACGGTTTCTCCGTATGCCCTTACGTCGCCTCTGACGCCGACGCTCTTTACCGGTAAGAGTACCGCAAAGTACTGCCACGGCAGTTCACATTCTCCTTGCGATGCAGCGTGCTCAATCTCTTCCTCAACAATAGCGCATGCCTCTCTCAGTATTGCTGTCCTCTCCTTCGTAGGGTCGCCGAGAACCCTTACAGCCAGTCCGGGACCTGGAAACGGCTGCTTTTCAGCTATTTCAAGACCCATGTGTCTTGCGACCTTGCGAACCTCATCCTTGTACAAGTCTCTAAGAGGCTCTGCCAGCTTCATCTTCATCTTTTCGGGCAGTCCGCCGACATTGTGATGGGATTTTATTACGTCCCTTAACTGACCGCCTGACTCAATCCAGTCCGGAGCGATAGTTCCCTGGATCAATGTATCCGCCTTGACCTTCTCGGCCTCACGCTCGAATACTTTGATGAACATGTTGCCGATGATCTTGCGTTTGCGTTCGGGTTCGGTAACGCCGCGCAGAGCCTTGTAGAACTCCTCGGAAGCGTCGACAAATCTAAGATTCAACCCCATATCTTTAAGCAGATTCTGGACATGTCCTGCTTCATTCTTGCGCAGGTAACCAGTATCCACGAAGACTGTGACGAGCCTTTCGGCAATAGCACGATTGACTAGTACGGCTGCTGTTGTCGAATCAACGCCGCCCGAACAGGCAATGATGGCGGTTCCTTTTATCTCTGTTCGAAGCTTCTCAATCGATTCATCCACAAATTTTTGGGGGTCTCTCATTGCCGAGTATACGGAGGGAAAGGGGAAAGTCAAGAATCATTGACCGGTAGCGTAAATCATCTATAATTCAAACGTATGCAAACCACTGCAATCCTTCTCTTATGCATAACCGGCATAGGTTCAAATGCAGGTTCGTCGTCGCTACCTGATACGAACTCAGGGTGTTTTACCAGCCAGGATGGGTTGACACTCTACTACTCGAGATATCTTCCTTATGCAATCCGTGGTGTAGTAGTATATGTTACGGGTATTACTGGACTCGATTCAGGTGTTCAGACAGAGTTTATTGACTCGCTGCTTGCCATCGGTATAGGTGTATACTTTCTTCATCCTCGTGGAACGGGATTCTCACAAGGCAGGAGGGGAGATGAGAATATCGAACGTTTTTTATCCGATTACCAGGATTTTGCTGATACCCTCAGCGTTTGGCATCCCGAAGTGCCGCTGTTTCTCTTCGGACACAGCATGAGCGGCGCATTCGCGATAGAGATTGCAGCGCGAAATTCTAGTACCTATGCCGGTATCATCGCAGTGAACCCGGCTTACAAATACAAACAAAACAAGGGAACAGGGCCGCAATTCGGTGACTACGTCAAGTACGCTTTTTATTACATCTTCGCGCCTGGCGCCCTTGTCGTCGATATGGCAGGAGATTCTTCTCTAATAGAGCATCCTGAGGACGCAAAGGAGACAGCCTCAAGAATGAAAAACAACCTTGTAGTAAAGAAATTCAGCATGCGTTATATGGCGGCATCCAAGAGAATCATGAACAAGTGTATTATCGATGCAAGAACTCTTGATCTACCTCTACTCCTAATTTATGGTGAAAAAGACGAGATCATTGAGCAATCCGGCCATATCGAGCTTTATGACAATTGGAAGTCGCGAGACAAAACCATTATTGAGGTTAAAGACGGAGGACACGGTTATCATGTTGTTGTTTGGAGTCTTGCAAAGATTACTGATTGGTTTCACGCAAGACTTAACTAACTTCTCCACTTTGCCATCGCCCCCCGAAAAAAATCCTTTGTGCACCCGGAGTGTACCGTGCACATAAGGTCTAATCGTTTCAAATCAGCCAGTTTGCTTATACTTCAATTAAGATAGCAGCGAATGTGAGGATGCTGGCTAAAGCCATTGAATCAGCACTTTACCACAAAAGCCCTAATCTTCCTCCGAGGTATAACAGACCTGCGAAAAGGACGCCGCCTGCTGCAGCGATAATAAAATGAACCAGAGTCTTCTCGCCCCTGTTGCGACGATTCCATCCCCAGAAAAGGAAAACGAGTCCGGCAAGTCCGAACGCAATAGCCGTAATCGAGATAACGATTCCCCAGGTGCTCATGCTTGAGCATATTCTTAATGGAATCATTGTCAAGCATCCTCCAGATCGGCGCCAACGATGCAAGCGGTTACATGTGCAGAAAGTTGACCGAGGATATATATTCCATAAAATAACTCATGACACGGAAAAGAATCCTTTTAACCAACGATGATGGAATCGATGCCCAAGGAATAAAGACTCTTGAACAGGCACTTGCCGGACTTGGAGAGATATTCGTTATCGCTCCGCGTGAAGAACAATCAGGTTCCTCTCACAGCCTTACCATAGGAAGGCCTGTAAAAATAGAGGAAAGGGATACCCGCCACATCGCTATCTACGGCACACCGACAGATTGCGTACTTCTTGCACACCACTCCTTAATGGAATCGAATATCGACTTGGTGGTTTCGGGCATAAACATGGGATACAATCTTGCCGATGATGTTCTTTATTCCGGAACTGTTGCGGCTGCCATGGAGGGTCGAATTCTTCGATATCCTTCGGTTGCCGTATCTGCAGCCAGGGATCACTCTACCATTTCCCGTCAATCATTGGAATTCATTCAGGAGTTCTGTCGAATGGTACTCGAACGTGGTCAACCAAGATTCGTGAGCATCAATCTTCCTCAGGGCAATCCAAAGGGTGTCAAGGTAACGCGGCTTGGAAAACGTATCTACAAGGATATCGTGAGCAGAGCCAAGGATTCCAATGGTGAGTGGCACCTTATTCTTTCTGGGGAGATGGCCTCAGTATCAATGGAGGGTTCCGATACCGACGCAGTCGATACAGGCTATATTTCGGTTACCCCTCTTCATCTCGATCTTACAGGTTTTTCAGAGATGGATGAGCTTCAGGACGTTTTGAATACATTATCCATCTGCAATTCATTTAACTGCGGACAATCCTGACACTGTAGGAGAGAGCTTGCCAAATATAGCTTATTTAGTGTGGAACTCGACGATATCACCATCCTCAAGAACGTGGTCGCGCGCAACGCGAATGCCTTCCATTGTTTTATTCCAGAGCCTTGCAAACGTAAGATTCTCGGCGAAATCCTTGTGCAGGTGAACGGCCGCATCTATCAGGATTGCACCTTTCTTGAGGATAACGGGATCATTGAAATCGGCTTCCTTACCTGGTTGTTTGGTGTACACACGCACAATCTCCAAATTCTCGAATATAGCTTGGTTGATTTCATCCAGACCTACTAGTTGTTCCGCCGAAACGTAAAGGGTTTTTGTTTCAAAATGAGGGATTGGACCATCGGGAAGCAAATCAATCTTTGTAGCAATCCAAATGACCTTTGATATTCCGTATTTTTCCAACTCCTGCTTAAGGATGGGAATTTGTGAGTCTGAATCATTGGATTCGAAAAGAGCAAGTACGAGGTCGGCGTTGCGCAAGATACCCCACTCCCAAGGTTCTGTGTTTTCTAGAATCATCGGAGGCATATCGATAAGCTGAAACTGTATGTTCTCGTAAGCAATCATTCCCACGACCGGCTGCTGGGTAGAGAAAGGCCATTCTGCAATAACCGAATCGGCTCCTGTAAGTGCAACGAATAGGGATGATTTGCCGCTGTTAGCCGAGCCCAGCATGGCTATCTGACCCGCGCCTTGTTTGGGTATGTTGAACATTCTTTCCCGCCGGGATGATGCCGTTTTAGGTTTGGATTTCATTTCTTTTTCGAGGACAGAAAGCTTCTTTTTCAAATCGGCAAACATCTTTTCGGTGCCTTTGTGTTTCGGCAAAAGGGCAATCATATCCTTGAGTGCGGCGTGCTTTTCTTCGTTCGTTATCGCTCTGCGGTATCTTTCATCCGCTTCCCTGTACTGGGGGGTAAGATTAGCCGGCATGCGAGTCCTTAAGCTTAGTCATCATCGAAGTATATAGTCTTCAACACAATCGTCAAGTATAAAAAAGAGGGGCCAAAAGGCCCCTCGAGTTTAAAAATCTTCAAGGTTATTTCAAGATTACCGCTTTTCCTGCAACCGTTCCGGCTGGAGTGTTGAGAACTATAAAGTATACTCCACTTGCTATTTTTGAACCACTGGCATCTTTTCCGTTCCAGTAGGTCTTGTGTTGTCCGGCAGCAAGGTCTTCATTTACGAGGGTATTAACGTAACGACCAGAGAGATCGTAAACTTCAAGTCTTACCCGCGAAGCGGCCGGTATGGAGAAGTAGATTGAACCTTGACCGGAGAGAAGGTCGTTGGAGAAAGCAAGGTCGAGAGGTTCAGGTCTAAGAGGATCCTCTGAAACCGCAAAGAAGTCGAGTCCATTCCAGACGGTCTGCGCATCGGTAGCATTAGCTTGAATATCGGCAAGGTTGTCGCCCGCAATGAATGCAAAAGCCACAGTATCCGTGCTGCCTGCAGCAAGGTTGAAAGGACCTGCCGATACGGCAACAGACCAGTCAGTGATGCCGGATGAGGTCGGGACGCTTATGTCGCCCTTGATGAACTTAAAGCAATTTGATTCATTCCAGACGTGATCTTGACCCTGATAGACGTAAACGGGGTTCTCAAGAGCGCTTACGTTCGCCTTTGTACCTTTGAGCAGCTTTACTCCGCAGTGGGGGTTGTCTGTGGATGCCTGTTTGACGTATGCAAGATTCAGCGTCTGATTCGTGCCTACCTTGTTTGAGTCCGAACGAAGACCCATGTCGAAATCGGCGATAATGCCTGCATACATGCCATTCAGCGCTGAAGAGCTTGTATTTTCGAGCACGTACTTCAGGAATACGTATTCCTTGTCTTTCCATGCGTATCCGTACTGCGTTACCTTCAGGCCTTTTTTGGCAGGATTTCCGGAGTCATCGAATATCGCCTTGCTGTCCTGGTCGGAATAGTCATGACGGCCTATGGTTACTTTTCCGTCAGGGTCAGTCGTCACCTTCCAGTCTTTTGCGTTGGTGTAGTTGTTATCATCGCCGTAAAATCTGTCATTGATATAAGAAGCCGATGTGCCTGCCGCAAAAGAAGCATGGTAAAGCCAGCTTGAAAGAGCGGTTTTGGGATAACGGAATCCGTCTCCCTTATCGTTCGGTTCGTCGCCCAGGAACCCCACGGCTCCTTGTTTAGCCACGGTAAGCTTTACGTTGCCGACATCATGGTTGACGTAGTCGTATCTGGGAGTTCCTATCATCAATTCAAAGCTTCCCAGCTCGCCTGACAGTTCGGTTGATGTTATTGAAAGATTGAATTCAGCGAAGGAGCCAATGGTTGCCGATGAAGCTATGGAAACCTTGAAACCGTCGCCCTTTGCAATAGCGTCTGCATTTATCGTGCCGTATGCGGCGGTATTGTCCGTTACGGTTATCCCGGGAGAGGTGGAGGAGAGGGTGGCCTGGAGACCGGTCAGAGGTATCGAGCTCGCATTCTTAATGCTAACGTAAAGGACGACGTTCTCCCCGGGGTCCATGTTGCCGTCAGGATTGGCCTGACCGTCGTCGTTGACTTCAGTGCTTGTGATAGAAGCGGATGTAATTAGAGCATTCAAGACGCCTGATACCACAAGAGCGAAAGGCTGAGGTCCTTTGGGGACGTTATTAGCCTTAACATTGATCTTCCAGTCGCCCGTTTCAGGGGAGTCGATGAATACGTTCTCGACCGGGTTCTTTGTGTCGAAACTTCCGCCTTCAGTCGAGACGTTGCTTGCAAAAACGTTGCCCTTGTAAGTCTTACCCGAGGGTGAAACGACTTCAAGATTCAGATCGTTTACAAGGGCAGGGCTGGCGTATTCCACGCCCGGATAATCCGTCCAGTTGAGGGTTATCCTTAAAGGTTCGCCGGAATTGCTTACGTTGACCTTTCCGGTGAATTGATAACCGGTTTCAAGGCCTTCGTCGAAATCGACGACGGCAAGTTTACGGGTGTCGCCGGCAAAGTAGAGTACATTATCAAGCATAGGTCTGCCCCAGCCTATTTTTCCCGCCGGTACGGTAAACGCCGCAAAATCAGTCTCCACAGAGTTTATCATCATTGCCTTGAGAAGGGCTGCAGACGGGGTGAATTTCTGGCCGTTCTGCGGGGCTCCCGAAGGATACCATCCATCCGTGAAGTACTGCCGAATCAAGAGGGCATTACCCGCAGCTATGGGCGAAGACATGCTGGTTCCGTCGTAGGATTGCTCGGCATCGTCAGAGGTGTTTACCGAAGATGTGACTCCCTCGCCAGGCGCGACTACGTCCGGTCTTATGCGTCCGTCAGCGGTGGGTCCTGAAGAACCCACAGCGGATGCGTTATTGGCAATAACGCCGTTGCGGCATGCGCCTATGCAAAGCACGTCTTTTGCATTGCCAGGAGAACCCGTATAAGGTCCCTGGTCGGTGTTTCCAGCCGAAAAGCATACCAGATAATCAGATCTGTTCCACATGGTCTGGTCGGCTTCCTTGCAGCTTGCATCATAGGCGCGCGTTGTTTGGTTTCCCCATGAGTTGGAGATTACCCGAGCGCCGCCAGCGCTGTTGCCGTTGTAAGGAAGGCTGAGACTGTATTCAAGGCTTACGGCATGGATAATTCCGCCGCTTGAGCCGCCTCCGTCAAGGAAGAATATCTTAGCTTCCGGGGCCATGCCTATATTAGGGCTTGAGCCTCCTGCAGGAACGTCGTTGCCGAGCATTGACCCTGCCGTATGCGTGCCGTGTCCGTTTTCATCGCCAAAGGATATTACCGGGTTATCCGGGTCGTCTACGGCTGGTTTTTGGTAAGCTATAATCTTGCGATGAGTGGGAAAATCACCGAAATCGGTAATAGCCTTTGAGGGGTCTCTGAAGAAGTTGTGGCTTGTTCTTATACCTGAATCGAGGGTGGAGCCTATCTGGCCCTGCCCCTTGATGCCTTTATCCCAGATTTTGCGGTTGCCATCGTCCCATGTTTGCATGACCCATTGGGCCTGGCCATTGTGAAGGTACATTACCCTGAAAGGCTCTACCCATTTGACATCGGGAATCGTAACCAAACCAGGGATTTTTTCAGGCGCCAGATTGATATGCACGAGCGTAGACCATTCGCTGGACTGCCATTCGAGCATTGTTCCGCCGAGGGATTCAACAGTGCTGCGGATAACTTCGGCGTCGGTACCGGCGTATAATACGACCACCAGTTTCTGCGGTGCCTTATCGCTAAGGTTGAAATCAGGACAGATTTTGTAGCCCGGCTGGTAGTCTCCGACCCAATCCACACCGGAAACTTGTTTAACATCATTAAGAGCGGACTTTTCCATTCTTACAATGTAAGTGTAATTGGGAAGATAGCCGTCTATGATTACGCCTTGTTGTTCCAGCGCTCTGCGTTCGTGGGTGTATATTGGACCGTCAAAATGTACAAGGTAGGTTCCGGTTCCTTGTTGTTCGCCTGCAATCATTAGATTTGAAGGCAAACTGGGTTTCGCATCGCGGGTATCTAGTTTTATTCCGCACGGTAGATTGATTACAGATGGATTCTCATACAGATATGTTGACGTTGGGACCACATTACCATCTATAAGCGGTCCTCCTGCTGCCATGAGCAAGAACGGCAACATCAATAGCGCAAACATTTGCCTCATATACTTCCTCCTAGGCTTCGCTTGCATTTTTCAAGACGGTTAACACCGTCATCTTTTAGAATTCTCCTTTTGGAAAAATTCTTTTTTTACACAAATCAGGTTTTTGACCTGCATGGTTTTAAGTTTCTATTCCGAATTAACGATTAAGTATACGCAAATCAGAACAATAAGTCTAGCCCCTGTCAACCGTTTCTCTCATCAATTCAGGTTGCAGCAAAAAGCGACTTGCGGAGTTCTAAATCCACGGTTAAATCATTTTATCCTAACGAGTTTGCACACGAGCGAGTGGTTACCGGTCGTGAGGTGAAAGAAATAAACCCCGTTTGAAAGCGAGCGTCCTCTGGAATCGACCATCTTGAATTGAAAATCCCTTACTCCGGGCCCTGCGTATGATTCCGAGACAAGGGTGCGTACAAGTCTTCCGGACTGATCGAACATATCAAGATGCAGAGGTACGGACTCAGGAAGACTTAATCTAACGCTTAAAGCGTCCTTGTTGAAAGCATCCGCCGTCAATTCTACTGACATGAATGGGTCAGGAAGCTTTTCTGATACACCAACCGAGATCGTAACTGGATATTCCAGCACGCATACGTATCCGCCGTCGTTAGCAATTACGTCCAGCCTGAAAGGTACGACGGTGTTAGCCTGCATTTCGGAGGACGCGGTAACCGTGAACCCATCGCCGTATGAGGATTCTCCATAACCGAGATTTCCGTAAGACGCTTTATCGGACTCGATGGTAATTTTTTTCTCAGAAGTCGAAAGGGTAGCCTCGATACCGCTTGCCGTAAAATCGCCGATATTGGTTATTTCAGGCTGAAACAGGACCGTTTCACCGGGATCGAGCGCCCCATTTGGAGAAGGGCCGCTTGAATCGTCGATTTTTGTTCCGGTAGACTTAAGATCAACGTTGTGGTTTTCAATATCACCTGTTATAAGCAAAGCGTAAGGTTGAGGTCCTTCGGGCGCCTCGGTAGCCTTTATTCTTACTGACCACACCCCTGCCGCTGGTTTTTTTATCCTTACCATCTCTACTACGTTCTTTGAGTCGGGGTCGCCTTGCTGAACGGAGTAATTGTCGCTGAAATTATTACCTCTGTATATCTTTCCAGATGGGTCAATAACTTCAAGGTCCAGATCGTTGACGAGTTTCGCTTCTGCAGAAAGCTCAGGCGGAGCATCCGTCCAGACCAAGGCTACCCTTAAAGGCCAGCCGCTGGTCTTTACCGAAGTTTCGAAACTCACGTAATCACCGGTCGATAGGCCTTCGCTTTCATCAAATACAAAAAGCTTCTGGCTATCACCTGCAAAGTATAGAACAGAGTCAAGATCCGGACGGCCCCATCCTATTTTTGAGTTCGGTATGGGCATTTGAGAATAGTCAGTTTCGGTAGAGACAATAAGTGCGGCCTTAAGAAGCGCTGCCGATGGTTCCAGCGAATCCGATGGATTCTTTACTCCGCCTGGGTACCAGCCTTCTCTGAAGTATTGGGTAATTAAAGCCGCGGCACCTGCAATCACGGGGCAGGACATGCTGGTTCCATCCAGAGGTTTGTAGCTGTCTGCTGTGCCGCCGTTAGCCGATATGACGCCAACGCCTGGAGCCATGACCTCAGGTTTTACGCGTCCGTCGGCCGTTGGTCCGATGCTTGAAAAATCAGCTGGCATGGTGGCTGCCTCGCCGTTGTGCGTTGCTCCAACGGTGACCATATTCTTGGCTGTTGCCGGAGAACCTATTGCTCCACCGCTGTTTCCGGCTGAAAACAAAAGAAGAAATTCCGGATGCTGCCACATGAACTGGTCCGATTCCCAGGAATGGGACGTGTAACCTCCGCCCCTGTCACCCCAGCTGTTGGAACTGAACTTGGCTCTTCCTGCCTGGTTGCCCAGGTAAGGCTGATTGTACATGCTTCGATAATCAGCTGTAAAACCGTATTCGTATCCGTCAAAGTCCATGAAATAAAGCCGCGACTTCGGAGCCATGCCGTCATAAGGTGAAGATTGGCCCCAGTACGAATCGTCGCCTGCTACGGTGCATCCGGTGTGAGTTCCGTGAAAGCTGATTATTCCGCCCACATCTCCGAAGCTGACCGAACCGGTTGTGGGCTTGTAAGCGATTATCTTTCGATGGTTCGGGTAGTCGCCCCATGTTGTTATCTGGATAGAAGAATCTTTGAACATCACATGATCGGTATTGATTCCAGAGTCGCACGTGGAACCGATTATTCCTTCGCCGTGCAATCCCTTATCCCATATACGCCTGTTGTCGTCCTTCCAGGTCTGAATGATCCATTGTGCCTGGTTGTTGTGAAGGACAGGCTCGTAAAAAGGTTCTATCCAGCGCACTCCATCGAGAGAAGCTGCTTTAAGGAAATCTAAAGGTTTAACGTATGCAATTATCTTTCCGTTCCACTCGTTGTCTTCTGCCGAAATGATATTTACACCCATGGTCTCTAGTGCGTTCGTTACTTCCTCAAGTTCAACACCAGGGAAGAGCATTATCTCGACCTTGGTTTCTTCTGTTTTATCCAGTAATACAGGATCTAGCTTGTAATCGGGTTTGTAGCTTCCGAACCAGTTGATGATACCGTTCGCGAGCAGGTCGCGAGCTTTTTCGGGCAATCCTTTTACCAGAAACGCCGAGTTCGGCAGATAGCTTTCTACTTTGAGTCCATTTCTTTCAAGAACATCCCGGTCATCTTTGCTGAGTCTGTGGTTTAGATGAACAATGAAGCGACAAGGTGTTCTAAGATCATTGGTTTCTTCTGTGAAAAGCTTGGCTTTGCGAATATCAATGGTTTCAGAGATAAGAGTGATTGAGTTAATCTCCGGATTTGGTAGCGGTACAAAAACGCCCTTTTGCGGTAGTCCTCCTAGAATCCAAAAAAACAGAACCATGTACATCTCCTGCAAGTTCCTTTCTTTATTAATTCAAAAGCAATCCGATATACTCGAATTGAATTTCTTGGTTTAATCCTAGCTATCCTCTTTTAAACCACTTAGAAAGTTTATCCGCCGATTACGACTACCTTGACCTTCCTGTGAATATCTGGCGTGTCGAGCTTTATAAAATAAACTCCGGCTTTGCATGAGGAGGGTATCGAAAACTGGTGGATACCGCTATCAAGTTTTCCATTATACAGAGTCTCAATCTTTCTTCCGGTGACGTCAAACAACTCAAGGACAACCTTCTCATTTCCTGTAAGTTCTAGTGTAAATCCAGAACCTTCCATGGCTACAGCCGGGCATTGAATCGAAGTTACGGGACATTCGGTACCTGGTTGGTTTATTCCACTAAGACCTACTATAGTATGAAAAACAAGGGTGTCAATCTTTGAACCGCCGTTCTGGAATACGGTAAGATTAAAAGTCATTGCATCATCCTTCTTGGCGTACGGCTCAAGAGTTACTGAGAATCCTTGACCTTCAGATGTAAGACCCGCAGATATGGAGCCGTAGTCGGCATCCGAATCCAAGATTGTTACAAAGGTATCCGGTGACGAAAGCAGGGCATTGGCATTCGATACATCCTCGTCACCTTCATTCATTATTCTTGGATAAAGAATCGCGGTTTCTCCGGGGTCAAGGGCGTTATTTGGTTGCGGGTTAGAAGAATCGTCGATCCTGATTCCCTCTGCGGAAATATGCGGCTCTTTATTTTCGATTACACCGTTGATTACGAGGGCATAAGGTTGAGGACCTTGCGGAATATTTGCAGCCAGTATGTGAATCTCCCACGTGCCTAGCTCAGGATTATTGATTCGAAGGCATTCCTCGACGTTAGTTTCGTCTTTGGCGCCTGAAGTGACTGAAAAGCCTGAGGAGAAGACATTTCCCAGGTATATCTTTCCGGATGGCGATACAGCCTTGATGTCAAGATCGTTAACGAGTTTTTTTGAGGAAACCATATCTCCAGGAAAATCGGACCAGACTAACGTTGCCCTCAATGGCCAGTTCTTTCCTGAAACTTCGACCTTGTATAAGGCGTCATCACCGGTTTCAAGACCAATGACATTATCACTTACGTACAGTTTCTTCGTGTTTCCTTCGAAATAAAGAACTGAATCGAGACACACTCTTCCCCAGCCCACCTTCATATCCGGTATAGGATTCGAAGAGAAATCCGCAACGGCCGAGTTGATGAGCAGGGCTTTGAGAAGAGCCGCCGAAGGGTCAAAACCATCAGCTGCGTCCAAAGAGTTAGAGCCTGAAGGGTACCAGCCTTCTCTGAAGTACTGTGCGAGCAAAACAGTAATCCCAGCAACAGCAGGGGAGGACATGCTTGTTCCTTCCATGGATTTATAGCCCGACGTAGAGGCACCGTCTGCAGACATGAGATAACCGGGCGCCGTTATCGTCGGCTTTATTCGACCGTCAGCCGTAGGACCTTGACTTGAAAACCCGGCCGGAATCGTCGCCGATGTACCGTTCAACGTCGCCCCCACGGATACTACGTTCTTTGCAGTAGAAGGGGGGCTAATGCCTGAACCTGAGGAGTTTCCGGCTGAATAAAGAACGAGAAAATCGGGATGATTCCACATGAACTCATCCGTCTGCCTTGATGCGAGGTCGTAAGTGTTGTATGAACCACCGGAGCCCCAGCTGTTCGACATTAGTTTAGCACTGCCACCCTGATTTCCCTGCCAGGGAAGCTCGTACATGTCGTTATAATCAGCTGGATATGCTATTCCGCCTGAATTGGTGCCTACATCCACAAAATAAAGTTTTGCACCCTTGGCCATACCGTCGTATGGTGAATCGCCGTTCCAGTATGAATCGTCTCCGCAAACCGTGCAGCCGGTGTGGGTTCCGTGGTACTGGACGTAAGGTGTGCCGTCATCTCCGAAATTCGCGCCTGGAGCCGAAGGCTGATAGGCTATTATCTTTCTGTGGTTGGGGAAATTGCCCCAGGTCGCAATCTCGATTGTCGAATCCTTGAACGCAGTATGACTGGTTGTTATTCCGGCGTCACCGGTGCTTGCTACAACGCCTGAGCCGTCAAGACCTTTGCTCCACAAATCGCGCTTATCCTCTTTCCAGCTCTGCAGAACCCATTGAGCCTGGTCGTTAAAGAATTCGGGCGAATAAAACGGCTCAATCCATCTTATATCGTCAATGGCTGCAAGTTCGTATAGAAATTGATTATCCATGGAAATCTTCAAAAGCTTGTTCCGTCCATTATGGATGGAATATATCCTTGCTCCGAAGTCGCTTTCCAGCCTCAGTCGGAGCGTGTTGATATCAGCATCATCGAAAAGCCATAAGTGAAGAGTATCAGAAGCGGCTGAACGGTCGATTAAGGATGGTGCGAGCTTCCAGCGGGGCTCGTATGCAGAACACCATGAGATGGCTCCCAGGTTCAGAAGAGCTGAGACATCGCTATAGCTTGAGGAAACAAGAAATGCATAATGCGGAAGATAGCCTTCGATACGGATTCCCGTACGCTGGATGGCGGCAATATCGGTATTAGCAATAGGATGATCTAACTTAATAATGAATCTATGGCCGGATTCGTCAACCGACCCTGAGCGGGAGAGAGTGTTGATGGTCTCATCTTGAAGTAAAAGAAGGTTTGAATCCTTAAGAGGCTCGGATTTGTAAGAAGTCAGATAAGGCCCAAGAACTCCCACTCCTGAGAAAACGAGGAGTGTGAAAAGGTTCATTCCGGGTACATCTCCAGTGCTTTTGCCCATTTATTAAGGGACTGCATGCGTTTTTTGGGTTCCTGCGGAAGATTGAATGGTCTTCCTCGGCAATCTAAAATAAGCCCTACCTGGCCGCCTACCAGCTCGGTTTCGACGCTCTTGCCGGAGCCTGCCCCGACATCGAACCCTCTTTCGGGATAAATCTCAGCCTTTACTTTTTCGTCCACGCCAAGCTTGAGTTTGACCATCTCTCCGAAGTTGACTGAAACTTCCTCTTCATTTCCCTTGGCGGGTTTTAAGACGAGTCTCAGGCATTTAGCTCCTTCTTTCCCCTGTCCGACTGGCGCAATCGCGGTACCCAAGCGGATTAGACAGTCCTTCTGGAAGACCTCTTCCGCAGCAGCCTCGTTTACCTCGGTCAAAACTCCGAGATGGGGCATCATGAAGATTGAGTCCACTGCAAGCTGGGTTATGCCTTCTGGAAGGAACGCATCGAGCATGAGCATTGCCGCCTGTGAGCGTCTTGGTGAATGGGAAAGCGCTCCGCCCGAACCTACAACGAGCGAAAGGGACATCATGTTGACAAGCGTAGCGCCCGAAGATGTCTGTGCGAAAGCGTCCGCAATCGAGCGTTCCTGCTGAACGCCCTTAAGTCCAACTGCCATTGTGCGGTGCTGGACTAAAGCGAGCCTCAACGCCTCGCGGGCGACGGCATGCTCCATCTTGAGGTCGGCAAGAGAGGCGGGAATGGTTGTCGGTCTTATCATCTTGTTGCGGATTCTGTTTCTCAAATCGGTTATATCCACGTCAAACGGTATCCAGCGGAGTATATTATCGTTTCCGGCCTCTACGAGAACGTTCGATATGCTGTAGCTCATTCCCAGATTGGCGCTGACGGTTCTGTTGAATACACGCTCGATTTTGTCGGTTTCGGCCTGCTTTTCTCCAAAAACGCTGAACACATCAGTTGTTGCTCCGCCTATATCGACTCCAAGCACGTCTATGCCTTCGCGCTTTCCCAGGCGTTCTATCAATAATCCCACCGCGCCGGGCGTGGGCATTATAGGTACGTCGGTCCATTCCATAAGCTTCTTGTATCCTGGTGCGTGAGCCATGACGTGCTCCATGAAGAGCTCGTGTATCTTGTCCCTTGCTGGCCGGAGATTTTCTCTTTCGAGCACTGGCCTTAGGTTTTCTACAACCACAAGTTCGGTCGAGTCCTTAAGCGTATCGAGGATTATCTTTCGCGCATCCTTGTTGCCGGCGTATATCACCGGAAGGCTGTAGGTGGTTCCGAATCTCGGTCGCGGATCTGCCGCACGAATCAATTCGGCGAGTTCTGCAACGTGCGAGACCGTTCCGCCGTCAACTCCGCCTGAGAGAAGAATCATATCCGGCCGCAGATGACGTATGCGTTCAATCTTCTTGTGTGGAAGCCTGCCGTCGTTCGAGGCTATAACGTCCATCACTATGGCTCCTGCGCCCAGTGCCGCCCTCGCTGCGCTCTCTCCGGTCATTGATAATACCACGCCCGCGACCATCATCTGGAGTCCGCCGCCTGCAGAAGACGTAGAAATATAAACGTCAACACCCTCTTTCTTGTTTTTTGCCGGTTTGATTATCTTTTCACCGTCAAGTATCTTCTTTCCGGTAAGTTCTTCCACCTCCCGGATTGAATTAAGAACGCCTCTTGTAACGTCCTCAAAAGGCGCCTCGACCGTTGTCGGCGCTTCGCCGCGCACTACAAGACGGTATTCATCTCCCTGTTTTTCGATAAGAATCGCCTTCGTGGTCGTTGAACCGCAATCGGTTGCAAGTATCGTTTCGACCTTTCCCTTGTCGAATGTCTTACTTTCTTTTGCCACGCTTTTCGCTCCTTGCTTTCTTAATCTCCTTTTCCTTCTGGTTCCTCTCCGCCTCCTTAGCTTCAATAGTCTGGATAAGCATCTCGAGATTGGGCCGGTCTTCAAGAAACGCCGTCATCTCGTCGTACCCATTGCCTGTCGTGAAAGCCGTAATCATGGGTGCAAAGAAAACCATGAGCTGGCTTCCCAGGAAGCTTATGGGCTTTACCGATTCCAGGAGTATTATCGCTATTGGGCTCAGACGGAAATGGACGATACGCTCTGCAATCTTCGTGCAGATTTCGTTCTTTCGCTCTTCAGTCAGGTCTGAAGCAAACATCAAGGTCCTTTGCCGCCTTGACTTCGTCGAGTCTCTTTACGGGCGTCGTATGCGGCGCTTTGCGAAGCATCTCAGGATTAATCCGGGCTTCTTCGAGAATCCGTCTCGACGCTTCGGCAAAGCTGTTGAGAGTATCAATGGATTCCGTTTCTGTCGGTTCGACCATAAACGCTTCCGACACGATGAGGGGGAAATAAATAGTCGGAGCATGAAAGCCGTAATCAAGAAGTCTTTTGGCGAAATCGGTCGTTTTGAGATTGTGCTGGCGCAGCGGTTTTCCTGAAGCCACAAATTCGTGCATACAAGCCCTGTTGAATGGAATTTCTAGTATGTTTTCGAAGAGCTTGCGAAGATAGTTTGCATTGACAATTGCATTCTTCGATATCTCGGTCATTCCTTCCGCTCCGAGCATTCTTATGTAAGTATATGCCCTGACAAGGATTAAGAAATTTCCGTAATAACCGAGAAGCTTGCCAATGGACAGCGGTTTGTCGTAGTCGAGCCGGTATCCATCTGAGGTTTTCCCGACACGCGGAACAGGAAGAAACCGCTCGAGTTCTTTTGTAACGCCGACAGGACCCGAACCCGGACCGCCTCCGCCGTGAGGGGTCGAGAAGGTTTTGTGCAGGTTGAAATGCATGAGGTCGAAGCCCATTTCACGAGGTTTGATGATTCCGACAAGCGCATTAAGGTTAGCGCCGTCCATGTAGGCAAGCGCTCCGGCGTTGTGAACTTTTTCAATAACCTTGCAGATATCTTTTTCAAACAGCCCAAGTGTGTTGGGATTCGTGACCATTATCAGCGCTACATCCTGCGAGAGTTTTCGCTCAAGGTCTTCAATATCGATAAGTCCTTCTGAGGTCGAGGAAACGGTTACGGACTCAAAACCGGCAAGCGTAACGCTCGCCGGATTGGTTCCGTGCGCGGAATCGGGAATCAGGACTTTTGTCCGTCTCTCTCCCTTATTCTTGAAATAAGCCCTTGTGATAAGATTGGCACACAGCTCCCCCTGCGCGCCTGCCGCAGGCTGGAGTGTAACGGCATCAAATCCCGAGATTTCGGACAGTAGTCTTTCAAGATCATAGATAAGTTCCAGAGCGCCCTGTGCGAGTGATTCAGGAGCCATGGGATGTATTCCTGAAAATCCGGGCATTCTTGCAGCGCTTTCGTTAATCTTAGGGTTGTACTTCATCGTACACGATCCGAGCGGATAGAATCCTTTATCGACGTGATGATTGAGATAGGATAACGCTACAAAGTGTCTTGCCAATTCAGGTTCTGCAACCTCCGGAAGACCTGCTTCCTTTTTTCTGAGATAGCGTTCTGGGATGTAATCGGTTATCTGTCTTGTCGGAACATCCGGTTTAGGAAATTGATAACCCTTGCGATTTGGTTCGGAGAGTTCAAAAAGCAATTTCATTCAACGATACTATTCAGATTAGGCTTTTTGTCAACGGTTCTGGTCGATACTATCAAATGATGCAAGTTTAAAATAATCGAGGGTTGTAAAAAGACAAAGAGGGTGCAAGCACCCTCTTTGTGAAAAGATCTCGGCTCTATTTCTTTATCGCCATGCCGCTCATCTCGACCACCGGAATCCAGATAATACCCGGAATCAATGCCATAGGCATCATTGCAGTGGTGATGTTTATTACGCCGTTAGCGCCCAGGGCTTTGGCTTCCTTTGCCAGCTGTTCGTACAATGCATCCTGGATCTGCGGGCCGAACATCGGGTAAAGCGGAGGTATCACTCCGATGCAGCTGAAGGCGAGATTTATCTTCATGGCGCGAACCATGCCTATCGGCGTATAGTCGCCGTCTTTCATGTCGCCTGTTGTGCAGAATACGTCAGATGGTGGCGGGACTTTTGATACAGCCTGCCAGGCGCATCCGCCAAGAGTCAGTATGGCTATGACGGGGATAAGAATGAGCAGTTTTTTCATGCATCCTCCTTAGTTTTGTTGTGTCAGTTTATTCAACTTCTTAATCTTGTCAAGATGTTAGCACTTATATCGTTATGCGAATTCAGAGGATTTATCTTTTAGATATCACTGGCAGTATATGGTTCGCCCATATAATCTTAGCCTGTTCAGTCAGCCTCTTAAGGTCAGCGTAGTTTTCTACAATCACTTTGCAGGTGTCCCGGAACTCTCTCTCAGAACGCTGAAGGGAAAGCATCCGGTTCGCTCTCGAAAAGTCGATTCCTTTCTTTTCGAGTCTTTCGAGGGATAAGTCGTTATGAGATAGAACCCCAATAAGGAGATCACACTTTGCGGCGAGAGTCCAGTCAAGCAGCAAGGCGGCATCGAGTATTACGATTTCTCGTTTCGAGGATGCAATCATTTTTGTAAGTTCTTTAACAAGGGGAGGTCGGATTATGGAATCGAGGAGATTTAAGGCTGCGGCGTCCTCGAATACTATATCACCCAGTTTTCTTCTGTCCAGTTTCTTGCGAGAAAAAATTCGATTCCCGAAGGATTCAAGCATTTTTATTTTCAAGTCGGGTTTCTCGTACAATTTCCAGGCAACGGAGTCGGCATCTATCAGATCGCAGGCGTATCCTTCGGAGATTATCATCTGCTTAAGGATATGCGAAAATGTTGTTTTGCCTGAGCCTGCACGTCCGGTAACTCCAATAAAGAATTTCTTTTTTCCCAGAGAATCAGGCGTAATTCCTCCCTGCCGGAAGGATTTGGCTAAAAAGAATGCCGAGGCTAGGCGCCCTTGCGGGCTTTAATCTCGGCAATAAGTTTGGGAACAATTTCGAATACATCGCCGACTATGCCGAGGTCTGCGACCTTAAATATCGGCGCATTCGGGTCCTTGTTGACTGCGACGATGAAATCCGAAGACTGCATTCCTACAAGATGCTGGATTGCACCAGATATCCCGAGCGCGATATACAGCTTGGGGCCCACCGTGCGTCCTGTTTGGCCGACCTGATGAGAATAATTAATCCAGCCTGCATCGACTGCCGAGCGGGACGCTCCGACCGCTCCTCCCAGTATCTCGGCCAGTTCTTCCACAAGCGCGAAGTTCTTCGGGTCGCTAAGGCCCCTTCCTCCTGATACTATTATATCGGCCGCTGCAATGTTTACGTGAGAACTCTGGTCAACTATAAAATCAAGAAATTTAACCCGGTTTTCTGGCAAATCAGCCGCAATCTCAGTTACGGTTCCCTTGGAATCGTAAGGTTCGGCAAGGGGCTTCATCACCTTGGGCCTTACCGTAGCCATCTGGGGACGGTGGTTGGGGCAGATGATTGTGGCCATTATGTTTCCGCCGAAAGCGGGCCGCGTCTGCAGAAGCAGGCGCTTGGACTTATCGATATCCAGACCGGTGCAGTCTGCCGTCAGACCGGCGTGGACCTTAATTGCAATCCTCGGCAGAAGCGAGCGGCCAATGAATGTTGCGGCGCCGAGCATTATCTCGGGTCTTCTTTCCGAAATGAGACTTGCTATCACCGCCGCATAGGGTTCGAGTCCGAAATGGGCAAGCGTCGCGTTCTTAACGTACAGGACTTCGTCTGCTCCTGCCTTGAGGAGCGTTTCGGGCGACTTTACATCCGCTCCAAGCAGAACGGCTGTAACCTTCTCTCCTAAATCGGATGCCAGGCTTCGGGCGGCGCCCAAAAGTTCAAAGGTTGAAGGCTCGATCACGGAGTTCCTCTGTTCGGCAAAGACCCATACACCGTGCCAGTCTGCGGTATCAACCGTTCCAGAACGTCCTACTTCCTCCAGAGAGAGCGCTGAGACCGGACAAACCGGCACGCACGCTCCGCAAAGGGTGCATGTTTCTAAAACGTAAAGCCTGTCCTTTAGCTCCAACGCGGCGAATGGACATGCGGGAACACACGCTCCGCAAAGGGTGCATAAATCGTAATCAATCTTCAGAGCCATCAGAAGAACCCTTTCTCTTTGAGCTTATCGGCCACAATCCTTGCTGCATCAGGCGCTTCTTTGTCAGCATAAAGCTCGCCCTTCGTTCTCGGCGGAGGGGGGAAGACCTTTACGACCTGCGTCGGCGATCCGGCAAGCCCTATTTCGTTCTCTTGGAGCCCGAGGTCTTCGAACTTCCATACAGGTATCTCGGCTTTCTTTGCCGCCATCTTGCCTCTAAGGCTCGGAAGCCTTGGCTCGTTTATCTCCTTGACTGTCGTGACAACGCAGGGGAGAGGGAGTTCGAGTTTTTCGGAACCCTCCTCCCACATGGATTCAACCGTTATCTTTCCCGATTGCAAATCAAGAGCGTCCACTTTCCGCACGAAGGTAGCCTGGGGAAGGTCGAGAAACTCCGCTATCCCAGGGCCTACCTGGGCGGTATCGCCGTCAGCGGCCTGCTTGCCTGTCAGTATCAGGTCGAAACCGCCTATCTTCTTGATTGCGGTGGCAAGAGTTAAGGATGTTGCCCAGGTATCCGCGCCCGCGAACTTGCGGTCGGATATGAGAATCGCGCTGTCTACACCCATCGAGATGACTTCTCTCAGGGCTTCCTCCGCCTGGGGGGGCCCCATCGATATGGCTACAATCTCGCCTCCAACCTGTTCTTTTAGAAGCAGCGCCTCTTCGACCGCATAGAGGTCTAAGGGATTTACTACGGAAGGCACGCCCTCGCGCACGAGGGTATTAGTTTCCGGATTTACCCGAACTTCGGTAGTATCAGGCACCTGTTTAATGCATACGATGAATTTCATGTTCAAATCTCTCTTGGAATCAGTTTTCGAATCTCTTGAACAGGAGAGCGACGTTGTGCCCTCCAAAGCCGAATGAGTTTGAGATGACGGATGTTATCTCCTTCTCTCTCGTTTCTCCGGGTACGTAGTCAAGGTCGCAGGCGGGGTCCGGTTTTTCAAGATTTCGCGTGGGATGAACCTTGCCGTCCCGAATTGAAAGCACTGATATTACCGCTTCTACACCGCCGGCTCCGCCCAGCAGATGGCCTATCATCGATTTCGAGTAGGATATCCAGAGCTTGTCGGCATGCTCCTGGAAAGCATTCCTTATAGCCCTGGTCTCCATCGCATCGTTAAGGTCGGTTGAGGTTCCGTGAGCGTTGATGTATTCTACATCTTCCTTATTAACGGCCGCTTCTTCCATTGCCATGCGCATGGCAAGAATCGGTCCCCTGCCCTCGGGATCCGGAGCGGTCATATGGAACGCATCTCCTGTAAGACCGTAACCTGCTACTTCGGCATATATTTTTGCCCCGCGGTTTCTTGCATGCTCCAGTTCCTCAAGAATCAGGATGCCGCTTCCTTCTCCTATGACGAAACCGTCGCGTTCTGCGTCGAAGGGTCTTGAGGCATGCTCGGGATCGTGGTTGCGCTTCGACAATGCCATCATATTCGAAAACCCGGAAATCGAAAAAGGGGTGATTGCCGCCTCGGTTCCGCCCGTTATCATGATGTCGGCTTTGCCGAGCTTGATTATCTCGAAAGCATCGCCTACGGCATGTGCGCCAGAAGAACAGGCGGAGACTGTGCAGTAGTTGGGTCCACGGACTCCGAATTCAATAGAAACAAGGCCCGAAGCCATGTCCGGTATCATCATCGGGATAAGAAGAGGGGAGACCCTTTTAGCGCCCGTTGCTGTACCTGCATTGACGAACTTCTCGTGTTCGCGTTCCCAGACTATTATTCCGCCCATCCCGGCACCGATAAGGACTCCCGTTCTTTCAGGATTTTCCTTACCGAAATCGAGACCGGAATCGGCGACCGCTTCCTTGGATGTCCAGACGGCAAACTGGGCGAAGCGGTCCATTCTTTTGGCCTGCTTGAAGTCCAGCCGCTTCGTGGGGTCGAAGTCACGGACCTCGCCCGCTATCTGAACTTCTATCTCGCTTGGGTCAAAATTCTCTATTCTGCGTATGCCGTTTTCTGCGGCAAGAAGTTTTTCCCAGGTGGTGGGGGCGTCGTGGCCTAAAGACGTAATCATCCCGACGCCCGACACTACTACTCGGCGGTTCATAGGAAAGATATCCTTTTGCCGGTATAGGTCTTACTTATTTTTAAGCTTGGACTCCAGATACTCCATTGCCTTTCCGACAGTTTCGAGCTTCTGGGCGTCTTCATCAGGGATTTCGATGGAGAACTTTTCTTCAAAAGCCATGATAAGCTCGACGGTGTCCAGTGAATCGGCGCCGAGGTCATCAATGAACTTTGCTTCGGTGGTAACTTTTTCAGGGGTCACGTGAAGCTGTTCTACTATTATGTTTTTCACGTCGTCAAATAGAGCCATTATTCTTCCTCCTTAAAGAGTTATGTTTGATGCGAAGTCTACGTCAAAGAGGGCGGGTTGTCAAGTGCATACCCGCAGGTAAACTTCGGTATACAATTGCCATGTTATGGCTTAAGTTTTACCGTAAGGAAGTCCGATACGGCATCGGCATTCAAGGTATTTCCAGTAGCGTAAATGCTGCCGTCATTGCCAAGACAGATATCATAACCGTAATCATTCCCTCCCGAGTCGAAAAGCGTATCCCAGACCAGGATTCCTTTTGAGTCGTACTTGGCTATCATGAAGTCGTAGTTATCCGTCGAAAGGTGCGTACCCAGGAGATAGACCGAGCCCGAACCATTAGTTGCTATACTTGCTGTCGGGTTAGTGTTGTCCGACGCGTTTGTCTTCGTCCAGAGCACATTGCCGTCGGAATCGTACTTCACTATCGCGTACTCGCCTGCCGGGGCCGCGACCATTGTATAGCCTGCCACGTATACGTCGCCCTGAAGGTCAACCGCTACGCCGTGACCGTATATGCCGTCATCCGAGCCCGAATCATAAGTTTTGTTCCACTGCAGGTTACCGTTTGTGTCGAACTTCAATGTGAGAAAATCTGAACTAGCGCCCGCTCCCTCAGGCTTGGTAAAACCGGCAACGTATACGGAGCCTGCATCATCCACGGCCACGCCGTGCGCCTGCTCGTTGTTGCCTGAATCGTAGATTTTCGACCAGAGGATGTCGCCGTCGGCATCCGTCTTGATAAGTGCGATATCCGCGCTCGTCGCATTGACCTTGCGGCCCGCGATGTACAGGTTGCCTGAAGCGTCTGAGGCAATGTCGTAGGCGTAGGCGTGTGACATAAGCTCCTTATTCAAGACCATGTTGCCCGAAGCGTCGTACTTTATGAGCCTGATGCAGTTGACGCTGGAATCCAGACATACCGAAGCTCCGGTAACATAAACGTCACCTGCGCTTGATACGACCAGACCTAACACCTCGTCGTTGTTCGAGCTGTCGTAGGCTTTGTCCCAGATGATGGTTCCTTCGGAGTCGTACTTGAGAGTTCGGAAATCGTAGTACGTTCCATTCTTCGAGCTTCCGCCAACGTAAACGTTGCCTGATGCGTCAGCCGCGATGGCATGAGCCGCATCATTCGTACCCGAGTCGTAGGTCTTAAACCACAAAACCTCGGCTGGTGCTTCAGGGGTGCAGTTGAGCCCGACCGATGTCACAAGGACCGATATTGTCGTCAGGAAAAAAATAATTCGTCTGTTAGCTTTAGTTGTCATAACTGTCTCCTTTAATTGTTTAAAGATGGAGCGAATCGTATAACTCGATTACTCGAGAATACTTATTCAGACTGATTTGTCAATCTTTTTTTCAGGTTATAAAAAAGGCCCCTGCGGGCCTTTTTAAAATGCAGAAGACCAAATTCAATCCATCTTTTCTCCAGCCGGTTTAACAGGATGTTCCTCGAAAAGGATCTTCGCTAGTTCCAGGGTTAGAGCCTCGCCTAGGGATTCGACTGCAGCATCGATGCTGAAGTTGGAATCCTTGGAGCCCTTTCGGATTATTACCCCGCCCGAAATATTTGCTTCATCGGCTTTTTTCGCCCAGGGATAGGGTAGAGTATCCTTATCCTTCGAAGAAAGCAGGATGACGGAATCCTTTCCGGATTCCGTGACTATCTTTTCCAGAAGGTCTTTATACTTCTTCGATTTAGTGAAGGTTTCACGGGATTCCTTAAGGCTTTCTCTAATCATTTCATGCTTTGCTTCAAGGATCATCCGTCTTGCCTGGAGTCTTGCTTCGGAAAGTATCTCCCTGCGGATTCGTTCCTTCTCTGCTTCTACAAGTCGTGCAGTTTCCTGGGCGTATTCCTTCTTCTTAGCGTCCAGTTCGGCCTGGAATCGCGACTTGACCTCGGCGAACTCCGCCGTTATCTCTGCTACCTGTTTTTCCGCGTCAGCCAGTATCTTTGAGCTTACCTTATCGGCCATTGCTTATGCCAGCTTGATGCCCTGCAGAAGGAAGATTGTTATGAGAAGACCGAGAACGGCGTAGGTCTCGACTAATGCGCCGTAGATGACGCCCTTCATGGATTCCTTGGGCTGCTTTGCGGCCATCTCGATGCCTGCAGCGCAAACCTTGCCCTGGAATATGGCCGAAACAAGGCCTGCGAAGGCTACGGGCAGGCAGGCGAAAAGTATCTGAACTCCCTGCCAAAGCGTGAGAGCTGAAGGCCCTGCCCCGCCCAGAAATCCGAGCTTCTGGATGGCCAGGAATGCGCCAAGAAAGCCGTAGAAACCCTGTGTGCCGGGAAGAGCCACGAGAATGAATACCGACCCGAATTTGGATGGGTCCTCAGCCAGAACTCCTGTTGCTACGCTTGCCGCATATCGGATTCCGAGCGCCGAACCTATTCCGGCAAGTGTTGCGGCGCATGCCGCACCGAATACTACTGCAGCCAGACCGATTGGATCAAATCCCATCTAAGTCCTCCTTGTTACGTTGATGTAACGAGTTTTCAATTCAAAAGGTTCAAATCTCAAGCCGCCTCCGGAGAAGAAGCGGGGGAAAAATTCAACGTACTGCAATCTCAGGGAGTGAACGAACGCTCCCAGGGCGCTCATCACGAGATTGTAGCCGTGCCCGATGACGAGTACGGCGAGTATCAGTATAACGGAAACAACGGGTATACCGCCCAGCATCCAGGCTATAAGGTTGAATGCTGTCGCGATGCCGGCCGTCATCATCCCGAGCGCCATCAGACGCACGTAGGAAAGGACGATGCCGAGCACGCCCGTTGCATTTGAATAGATTCCGTAGGCTCCCCACGCTATTCTCGTTCCCCAGCCCTTGAGAACCATCATCGGGAAAAGAATATTGATGATAAACACGACAATAAGGAATCCGTTCGAACCAAGTAATCCCGTAACGTAAAGGACAGTGCAGGCGAGTCCGAGCGCGCCGATGATTATCCCTGCGGCTTTCAATGTTTTCTCTGACAGGCCTTTGAATACTGTGTAGAGCCACAGCGCTCCGAGTGAGCCGAGAAGGAGTCCCTTTAGGAGCCTTCCAGGGAAGGGCAGGCCGCCTGCCGCCTTGGCAAGCGCGACCAGCCCCATCGTCACGACCGCCCAGAAGAGAATGGCGCTGGTCACCGAAGTGGGTCCGGGCCTGTTCGAAAGAACAATGGATACGCCCGCGCTCACGAGTATGAGAATAAGTAACGGCACTGACAGGAATCCGGGGATTATGGCCATTCCCGATGCTACAAGAAGGGGCACAGAGATGAAGATGAGGAGCCAGGGCAGAGCCTCGAAAAGGGCGGCGGCTAAGTTCTTGAGCCGCAAATTGTCGAAGAACTCAATCGCAACCCCGAAGACCATCTGAAGATAGCCTGCGGCAAGGGACAGGTAAAGGAAGGGCATGGGATCCTTTATAGGGTCGAACCATGTCAAGGCGTCGCGGAACTTGACGAGCCACGGCATGCCCAGCATGTCGGGCAGGTTTCCGAACCATGAGGATGTCAGCGCGCCGCCGATGATGGTCGTGATGCCTCCATAGAAGAGTATCCATATGAGGTTTCCCCTTATCTTTTTTACCCATATGAGAAAAGCGGCGGTCAATGTGATTATCAAGCCGTAGCCGGCATCCGTCATGCAGAGCCCGAAGAATACGGCAAAGAAAGGGGTCATGAAGGGCGTGGGGTCTGCTTCCGAACCGTCCGGCGAGCCGTAGAGATTCATGAGCATCTCGAAAGGCTTGATAACAGGGGCGTTATCGAGCGCCACAGGATACTGCTCATCCTCAGCCGGTGTAAGAGGAACTACGTCTGAGGCGGAAAACTCATGTACAATCTTCTCGAGTTTTTTTCGGTCGCGGGAACGAACCCATCCTTCTATGAAGGCCGCCTTTTCGCTTCTTGCAAGCCTTCCCGATTCCTCCTTGCGGAGTCGTTCGTTGTCGTAAAAATCAAGAGCGGTCTCGAATCCTGAAAGCTCCGCGCTCATCTGGCGCGCCTCTGTGATCAGTCCTTCCCGTCTCTCCTTGATGTTTCCCATCCTTGAGCGGCGGTGTTCTATCTCCTCCCTGATTGGTTTCGCGAATCTTTCAAGCTGAAAAGTCTTGAGTCCTGCCGATTTGATGGCGTCCTCGACCCTTTCTGTTTCTTGAGTATGGAAGAGAACGACGTGCATTCCCCTGGACTCGTCAACACTCTCCACATCCGCCGCGGTCGCTTCGAGCATTCTCATAAATGTTAAGAATTCATCCTTTGTGGTAGCGTGAACGAATCTTGCAGACGTTTTCTTGAGATTCGTATAATCTGCAGGAGCATTCTTGAGACCGGTCCACGGTTCCAGGAGTTCGAGTTCTGTCCTTAGTGTGCGCTCCTCCTTCTCAAGAGCCGAAGACATCTCGGTAAGTTCTCCAACACGCCTTATCTTTCGGGGAATGTCAAGTTCTGTGACACGGATGTTGAACTCGTCGAGAGGCAGTTGCGGTTTTTGGGAAAACAATCCTCCGCCTTTACGCTTTCCCGCGTAATTCGTAAGAAAAGTTATTGCCTGGCTAAGCCTTGTAAGGGTGTCCTTGACCTCTTCGGATTGCTTATCCTCCGTAGTGCGCTCTAAGCCTTCCTTGCCCTCCTCGCCTTCCTCTGTTAAGCTCGATGTTTCCGAGATATGAAGTATGCCCTCTTCCTGGAGCGTTTTAAGAAGTGCTTCACGTTCCTCTATATGAGTCGCAATGAGGACTTTTTCTACCTTTGCTGTTCCCACAACTCACAAACTTTTTCGGTAACGTACTCGGCGGCTTCCGAGAGATTTTTAGATGCACGTTTCTTGAGTTCCTCCGCTTCCTTTTCGGCGTCTTTTTTGATTCTCAGGGCTTCCTCTTTTGCCTCTTCCTCCGACCGCTTCCGCGCATCATCCAGAGCCTTGTCGCGCTCTTGAGAGAGTGACTGAAGTTCCCTCTCGGAGCGCTCGGCAAACTCCTTCATCTGGTTCTCGTTTTTTTCTTCGGCGGTCTTTATCATCTCCGCCGCTTGTCTTTCGGCCTCGCGTATTTCTTTCAAGAGATCGTTAGCCAAGGGGGCACTCCTTTTTATGCTCGAGTTGAATTGAATTATACGAGGCTCCAATCAACTGTCAACCTGAAGATTCAACTCAGAAAGAATTCATCTCCGGTGTCAATCTTAACCAGTCACGCAGCAGTCTTGACCTGGCATGTTTAATGAGTATCATCACGGAGATTTCGCTAACAACGGAGGCAATCGATGAAGAAAATAATGATGCTTTCAATAATCTGCTTTGCAGCCTTGAGCTTGCTTAACTGCGGAGATAAAACAACCAAGAACGAGCCTGGAAAAATGGAGAATGTAGAAATGAAAAAAGGAGAACCGGATGCTTTCGGAATCGGTCGCTACACCGGTCAGTCAACCGTTACAGACAGGCAGAAGATAGCGGCTGAGGTCAAGGACGTTGAGATACCTCTTGCGGGCACCGAAAAAGCCACCATAGAAACCAACAAGGGAACTATCATCGCTGAGCTTTACTCGAAGGATGCGCCTAAAACGGTCGCAAATTTCATTCGTCTTTCAGAGTCCGGCTTTTATGACGGGCTTATATGGCACCGCTTCGAGCCCGGGTTCGTCATTCAGGGCGGCGACCCCAAAGGCAACGGCACAGGCGATGCGGGCTACAACATTGTCTTCGAGAAGAACAGCCGCAAGCACGAACTAGGCGCTCTGGGCGTTGCCCGCTCCGAGGACCCCAACTCCGGCTCATGTCAGTTCTATATCTGTCTTTCGCCTCAGCCCGGCCTCGACGGCTCCTACGTTGTTTTCGGCAAGGTGCTTGAAGGCATGGATGTCGCCCAGAAGATTCGCGTAGGCGACGAGATCACGAAGATTTCAATCAGCAAGTAATGCGTATCTTAAAGCTCGGTTTTCTTGTTGCCTCGGCGATTCTTTTAGCGCCGGCATGCAGAAAGGTAGTGAAACCTGCGACCTCGCTCACGCCTTCCGAGCGCGTACAGCTTGCCTTGCGTGTAAAGGATTCGCCTGTTACGCTTACAGGCAAAGAGGAAGCGCACGTCGAAACGAACAAGGGTGCGTTCACGTTCAAGCTTTACTCCGACGAGGCGCCCAACACGGTTCGCAACTTCGTGCGTCTTGCAGACGCCGGCTTCTACAACGGACTCATCTGGCACCGCTACGTTGGCAGCTTCGTTATTCAGGGCGGCGACCCGTTGGGCACAGGATACGGCAACTCAGGATATACGATAGACTACGAAGAGTCCGGAATGAAGCATGACAAGGGCGCCGTAGGCATGGCTCGCGGCCCGGACAAGAACTCGGCCTCCTGCCAGTTCTACATCTGCCTTGAAGCGGCTCCAAGTTTAAACGGCAGCTACTGCGTGTTTGGAATCGTAACCGACGGCATGAAGGTCGTAAAAGAGCTAAGAGAGCAGGATACAATAAGGAGCATTACGATTACGAGATAACATCCGTCTCGCTTTGTTAGAAGATAGCTGTCGTCAGTGAGAATTTTACCTCACCTCTTACAGATATAAAGGGCGCGCTGCCCACAGGAAGGCGCGCCCTGCACTTTTTTGTCAACTAATGGCGGAACTTCATCTCATTAGAATCAACGTACGTTCCTTCATTCCTTTGCAGTAACCTTGACATATGCAGTTTTTTTTTTACAATCAAGGCATAGACGAGAAGCGATGAAGCTTCTCGTTCTAACCTAGGAGAAAATCATGAAACCCTTAAGTATTGGAGGAAGGGCTTTACTCGTATTGCTGGTCATTGGTGCAGGTTTCGCGGCTTTTGCCAATACCGACTGGGCAGGCTACGGAACGGGCGAATGCTACGGCTACTACCCCTTTTACGTCTGGCAAGGCACTCTACAGACTGACAACCCCCCTAATTATCATTTTTGGGGCTATTGGGGTGGACAAACTAGTAACACCATAAGCTCATATCCAAACTACAACTCCGGTACAGGTAGATACGAGGTAGGACTTTCGGCGGCGAATAAGGGAACCTGGTATCGGAATTACAATTTTGGAGGATACTATACAGGCTATTATAAACCATCTGCCGATACGGCTGACGGCTACTGGTGGTATGCTCCAGACAGCAGCAATGCCAATGGAACCTGGTGGGGCACCCTTGCGGACTGATAATCTGTTAACTGGGCGGCGGATTTCACCGCCGCCCGGCTTGACATAAGATGGATCTAAGCTATTCTCAAACTTAGGAGGAGACAATGCCGAAACGTGCTCTCTTATTCCTCTTTTCAGGTTTCTTTATCTTCGTACATGCGGGATGGATAAAGACTTACGGCGAACATGTCGCGGTTTATGGCTTGTGGGTAGAGCGTACCTCAGACTCAGGATATATAATCGCCGGTGCAGACAACGACACCACTCACAACTTATTTACATCTAAGCCTTTCGGTGCAAGCCTTATTCTTGTTAAAACGGATTCTCTTGGCGACACATTGTGGACCAAGCTTTACAAGGACTCCCAGAATTCGTTATTTGCTTGGGGTCGCTGCATTCAAAAGACGGCAGACGGAGAGTACATCGCCACGGGTTCAGGAGGTGGTCTGTGGCTTCTGAGGCTCGACGATCAAGGCGACACGTTATGGACTAAAATGGTTAAACAAGAATATCAATCAGCCGACGGTTACTGCGTTAGATGCCTTGAGGACGGTTATGTGGTTTCAGGGCAGATGCAGTACGAAGAACTCACTTTCTACATAATAAGATTTGATACGACAGGCGACACGCTTTGGTCGCGTTCCTACGGCCGAGGCTTTGGTACGACCATCGGTTTTTCAATTCAGCCTGCAGCCGACGGTGGATTCATTGTAACGGGTTCAGGACCGGAAAAGGGTTTGTGGATACTCAGGACCGACTCGCTTGGCGATACGCTCTGGACTAAGCTTTACAAACTTGGCGATCCTTTAACGTACGACGAGGGGCACTCTATAGAACCGACATCTGATGGAGGGTGGATAATAACGGGCGCAGTCGATTACAGCCCCGCCGAATACGGAGCAATAGCGCTCATGAAGATAGACTCTCTAGGCGACACGTTATGGACGAAGTATTACGATTACAGTGCTGCGGACGAGGACGGTCGGTCGGTCAAACAGACGCCGGACGGCGGATTCATAGTCGTTGCGACAAAAGACTATTCAATGCTAGGCAAAGGCTCTATATGGCTTCTTAAGACCGATTCGGCGGGCGATACTCTCTGGACGCGCACGTACGGCGGCAAGCTCCAGGATCGCGGGGACTGCATTCAGCTAACTCCTGACGGAGGTTTCATCATCACAGGTTTCACTGAATCATTCAGCCCTGACGGTTCAAAACAAGTTTTGCTCATGAAGCTCGATTCGCTGGGCCTTTTAGGAATCGCAGAACCCGTAACACCCGTAGCACCCGTCCTCCCCCTCCTAGAGATAGATAAATCTCTCGGACGAGAAGTAACCTTGCGCTATTCCAACTTCCCTCACGGCTTCCATGCCTGCATATACGACGCATCAGGAAGAAGAGTTGATGAGCTGCACTCATCACAGACTCATGGCACAATCCAATGGGGAGGAGGGCGTGGGTGTTACGGGTGTTACGGGTGTTACGGGCCTGGAGTGTACTTCATCGTCGCTGATAGAGGTTCGAGGCAGGTCGAAAAGGTAGTGCTCGTAAAGTAGGTAGCACCCTCACCCAACACTCCAACGTCATTCTGAGTCCTGCACCTGCGGGACGAAAGTCCGAAGGGCGACGCTTACGGAGCAATCGCCTTATTGAGGCTCGATATAATGATTGAGAAATAGCTGTTGTTTGATGCGAAAGCTCTTCTCGTTCCCCCTCCTCTTATCCTCCCCACGAAGGGGGAGGAAGAAACGGGAGATGGAGACGCTCCTATGGAGCAAATCCCTCTCCCGAAGGGAGAAGGATACTAAGCCGTCATTGCGAACCTTCGAAGAAGGTGCGGCAATCTCATAGCACAAAGTTAAAAACAAACGGCTCTGCGCCGTAAAATCAAGATACTGCTATGAGATTGCCGCGTCCTAACGCCTTCGGCGTTTCTCCTCGCAATGACGTTGGAGTTCGTGACGCTTTTCATCAAACGGGACTCCATTTCTCGAATCCTGACTAA